>NZ_JAWOCL010000270.1:0-28637 GCF_046483825.1 Sodalinema sp. | reverse complement strand
CGCACGATCGGTCAGATCTTGGCCAACCTTGCCAAACCCAATGACGGCAGACGTCACACCGTCAGCACCCCCGGCTGAAGCACGGGGGCTTCGTGCCCTCCCCTTCAGGTAGCTGACCAGCTTAAGCCTTAACGGGCTACGTTCAGAGTAAGAGTTAACGTTCCTACCCTGGAATGCGTG
Source organism: Sodalinema sp. (assembly GCF_046483825.1). NCBI lineage: Bacteria > Bacillati > Cyanobacteriota > Cyanophyceae > Oscillatoriales > Oscillatoriaceae > Sodalinema > Sodalinema sp. The sequence goes on along the minus strand of NZ_JAWOCL010000270.1, from coordinate 28,457 downwards.
CTAGTTCCAGGCACTAGAACCGAATCGTTAAACAGTTTTAAGGGGTTAAGACAGTGCGATTTGGAAAGTACCGACTCTGAACATTAGCGAAGCCAACGTTACGAGCCATCAGAAGAGACGCAACAATGTCTAACCATGTGTTCGTTTTAGATCCCAACCGCAAGCCGCTGACACCGTGCCAGCCAGGGGTCACACGGTCACTGCTCAACGCGGGGAAAGCCTCGGTATTTCGACGCTACCCATCCACCATTATTCTCAACAAGATTATTCTCAACAAGGAGGTCGATGCTAATCCTGAACCGCTCGAACTCAAATTAGACCCAGGCTCTAAAGTCACTGGAATTGCCCTGAAGCAAGGGGAGCGAATCATCCGAGATGTTTTATCGGGCCTGCCTGATGGACTGAATCGTCTTCTCAGGCAGGCAAAATCACCCCTGTAGGACAGGTTCTCTGCCGTGCGTCTGGTCGTTTTGATCTTACCAAGAACCCACCGCTGTCCCCATTGTGGATTTGTTGCTGACAGAGACCATAACGCAGCTATTAACATCCTTGAATTAGGATTGTGTACCGTAGGGCATACGGGAATTAACGCCTCTGGAGATATCGACCTCTGCCTTGGTGGGGAAACTCCTCAAGGTAAGTCGAGTCGTGGAAAGAGGAAACCCCATCAGTGATGGTGGGAATCCCACGCTATATTCTTTGAATTAGCGTGGGAGGATGTCAACACCGCCTCTAAACGAGTGGCAGGCATCAGCCACAAATACTGCAAAGCCATTCACAGAAAGAATGGTGATGCCGGAGTTTCTCCCCATTAGGAGATCTGTTATGACCTTGAATCCTCTCCATCCCCGTCGTTCCCGCCTCGTCTTCTCACTTGTGCTGGCCCTGACGTTGCTGCTGAGTCTCGTCACCCGTAGCATTCCGGCGATCGCCCAACCGCCGAACATCAGCGACACCGTCACCGAGGTGTATTTTTTCCATAGCCTCACCTGTCCCTACTGTCGCCAACAAGAACCGTTGATGCACTACATCGACGATACCTATCCCCAAGTCAAACTCTGGTCCTACGAAGTCGAAGAATCTCCAGAAATTTGGCAAGAGTTCCGAGAACGCTACGATATCACCTCCGGCGCAATTCCCCGAACCTTCATCGGCGATCGCTCCTTCGTCGGCTATAGCGAAGACGACGGCCCCCTACAGTATCAAAACGCCTATCAAGGCTATATCGGCTACCGGAACCAAATTATCGCCGCGATCGAAACCGAAGCCGGCATTGAAATCAGCCTCACCCAGACCTCAGATCCCGCTCCTAGAAGCGTTCCCTGGTGGCTATTTGCCCTTCCCGGACTCTATGCGGCCAGCTATCCCCTCCTCCAATCTCGCCTCACCCGGCCCGAATCCCGCCGTTTCTGGACAGGAGGGCTAGTTCTAACCGTCATTATCAGCCTCTTCGCCTTCGTCGCCCTCACCCCTGAAGGGATTGTCCGTCAATTTGCCGATCAACTCCCCTTTCCCCTCTTTGTCTTCACCATCGCCTTTGTCGATGGCTTTAACCCCTGTGCCTTCACGGTTTTAGCGATTTTACTCTCCCTACTCACCTACACCAAAAACCGCCGCGACATGGCCCTGGTAGGAACCACCTTTGTCATCACCTCCGGGGTCATATATTTCATCTCCATCATCTTGATGATTACCGTGGGTGCGATTTTCCTAGAACGCTATGGGGCAGTGATTACAGTTGGCCTGGGGGTCATTATTACGCTGGCGGCCTTAATTAACATTAAGGATTTCTTTTTCTTCAAGAAATTGTTTTCCCTATCCCTCTCGGAAAAACAGCAGAAACTCATCACCCAGAAATCCGCCGCCATTGTCCGTTCCTTACAAGCGGCCCGAGGCGATCGCCGTCTGTTTGCGGCGGCCCTAGGAGGAACCATCGTCCTCTCCGTCGTGGTGAACACCTTAGAGTTTGGTTGCACCGCCATCCTACCAATGATCTACTTCACTCGCTTGTTTGGGGTTTGCCAGGCGGGCTGGAGTGCCTGTAGTTTAGGCTGGACGGCTATCTACACGGTGATCTACACGATTCCCCTGTTTGGAATTTTGCTAACCTTCATTTTCTCGTTTCGCTCGGCCCGTGTCACGGAATCCCAAGGACGAGTCCTCAAACTCCTCGGCGGTGTCTTTATGCTATTTTTTGGGCTGATCATGATTTTCAACCCCCAACTACTGATGATGGGTTAGGCGAACGAAGGGAACTTCGCAACAGGGAAGAAGAAGGCACAACCCACCCCTAGTCCCTCCTCCCGAGGAGAGGGCTTGCCTTTCGCCTCTTGCCTTTCGCCTCTTGCCTCTAATTCACAATCTCCCGATGTCCCCCTGGAGTCCCCTTCATGCCCAAATTCACGGAACCCTGAGACGACGGCGATTGTTGTCCAAGGGCGATCGCCTCCTGATTGCCGTGTCTGGAGGACAAGACTCCTTATGTTTAGCCCGAATTATCCTGGATTTACAGCCTAAATGGGATTGGACGGTGGCCATCGCTCATTGTGACCATCGCTGGCGTGATGACTCGGCCGCTAACGCCGCCGCCGTGGCGGAACTCGCGGGGCAGTGGCATTGTCCCTTCATGCAGCGAGTGGCCCAAACACCTCTCTCGGGTGAAGCCGCCGCCCGTCAGTGGCGTTATCAGGTCTTGCAAGAGATGGCCGAGAGTGGCCAGTATCAACAGCTACTCACAGGACATACCCAGAGCGATCGCGCCGAAACTCTCCTGTACAACCTAATTCGCGGTGCAGGCGCTGATGGATTACAGGCCCTATCTTGGCAGCGATCGCTCAGTCCCCAACTCACCTTAACCCGTCCTCTACTCGAAATCTCCCGTCAACAAACCGGGGAATTTTGCCAACAGCAACAACTCCCGATTTGGTGGGATTCGAGCAACGAGAACCGCAACTATGCCCGCAACCGCTTACGTTTAGAGCTGTTGCCCTACCTCGAACAACAGTTTCACCCCCAAGTCAGTGCTAATCTAGCCCAAACCGCCGAACTATTGCGGGCCGATGTGGCCTATCTCAACCAACAGGCTCAACAACTTTTAGAACAAGCCTTAGATGAGAAAGCTTTAGATGAGAAAGCCTTAGATGAGAAAGCCTTAAACCGTTGTTCATTGCAAGACGCGCCCCTCGCCTTGCAACGACGCGCCCTACGTTTCTATCTCAAATCCCGACTTCAGCGCGATCCCAGCTTTGCCCAGGTCGAGAAACTGCACGCTCTCATCAATGCTCCCAACCGGACTCAGAGCGATCCCTTTCCCGGAGGAGCGATCGCCCGCGTCAGCCATCCTTGGATTCACTGGCTTGACGGCGATTGATGGGTCCTAGCCTCTACTCCGCCGCCGTCAAATGGCCCACCACCTCTTGCAGTTGCGTCACCGCATTTTGTTGAGAGTCAGCCAATTCTTGTAAATGCTCTAGGGAACCCGAGAGGGGATCAGTCGTATCCTTCAGATGCGTTAGGCGATCGCGTAGAGCATCAAGGAGTTCCTGATACGCATTCACCCGGCCCCAAGTTTGGGCAATTTCAGCGCGTTGCTCCCGAAGTTGGCGATCGCGATCCTTGAGATCCTGAAGCTGGGCCTCATCCGCCGCCGCCTGTTGCTCAACCTGACCCCGTAACGCCTCTAATTCCCGGCGTAGGGTTTCCAACTCACCCTCGAGTGTTTGCACCTGTTGCTGAAGACGTTGTTGCTGATCGCTCAGGCGAGATAGCACCGGACTAACATCCACCGTTCCCCCAGAACTCACCGGTTCCGGGGGATTTCCCAACCGCCGCCACAACACACTTTGATGTTGATTCATAATGCGTTCGCGTTCCCGGAGACTGCGTCGTTGTCCCACCAGAGTGTCATTGAGGAAACCGTAACTTTCCTGTAAATCGGCTAACTCAGCTTCTAAGGAGGTGCGATCGCCGCCACTGGCCCGGGCCACCTTCGCCTCCAACTCATTGAGATCCAGGCGTTGTAACATCAACTCCTCCTGCTCATCAATCACCAGACGCATTCCCGTCTCCAGCTCATTTTGTAACTCACGAACCCGCTCCTGAAGATTATTCAACGGCATTCGTTCAAGTTCCGACAAATCCACATCCGCCCCAGTCGCCGTCGGAGCCGCCCCACTGCTGAGCGATGACATCTGCGTCGCCATCTCATCGAGACCACTCAACTGAGTCCGCAAGCCCTGCAACAGCTCATCCTTGACCTCAACCAGACGCTCACGAACCGCCATCTCCGTGCGTTGTCCGGCCAAATCAAGCTGAGACTGATGCCACTCTCCCCAGCCGCGATCGAGATCTTGCACCGCCTCATCCAACTGAGACTGACGCTCCTGAGCCTGACGGCGCCAGTCCTCCAGCTGAGCCATCCGTTCTTCTAGCCAAGCCTCCTGAGCCGTTAACTGCTCCTGCATTCGCGTCAGAGACTCCTGAAGCTCCTCGGGTTGCAACATCACCTCCGCAAGATAGTCAAGCCATTGCTGTAAACGACTGGCCTGCTCCGCATCAACCGAGCCAGACCCTTGTAACTCCTCCCGTTCCCCTTGTAGCTGAGTCCAAGCCGCCTCAAGCTCCTGACGAGACCGTTCCGCCTCCTGACGTAAGCGGTCAATTTCCCCCTGCTGCGCCTCAATCTCTCCCTGTTTGGCCTCTAACCGTGCTAATTCCTGCTGAACATTATCCACCTCTTCCCGGTGGGCTTCCATCTCCATCTCGCGGCGATTGAGCTCCTGACTTTGATAGGTCAGAGACTGCTTCCACTGTTCAATCTCTTCCTCTTGGGTCTTAAATTTCTCCTGAAAACGAGAGAAATTCTGCAAAATCTTAACCAGTTGTCCGCTGGCCTCCTTGAGACTGCCTTGAACTTGCTTACTGGCATTGAGATCAGCAAACACCAAAGCGCCGGAATTAAAATTCCCAGAATCATCCGCCGGGACGACATCATCCCCTGGCACAGGAACCCAATTATATTCTCCTCGTTGACTGGCTAACAGTCTTAGCTCCGTTTTGCCACTGCCGAAAACGCCACTTTTCTTGAGGACTTCCGCTAGATACAGCACGCTTGTTTTTCCTTTCCCGAATTATCGTACAGACCAGACAGGGAACCCGACACGATCAAGTCTAGGGCATCTTGGCTCACCATCATTGAAGATTGTGGTGAGGGCCATTGCCCACAGCGGGATCGGTTGAGTTAAGAAACCCATCCTGAGCATCGCTCAATTCTTTTTGTGACCCCAGGTGGTCGTTGTGACCTGTAGACTGGAATGGGGTCACAACTTGAAATCTTTCCCTATCCTAACCCGCGTACCACCGTCTGGCACAATCATCTGGCACAATGGCACGTTAATGTCACTCTCGTTAAGCATCATTCCAGGCGGTGAGGACACAACCCAATGGCTGGCAGACAGGGAAATACTGCCGTTGTCCCGCCAAGATGAAGTAGACGATCACGCCGCGAGCTTAAAAGCCACATGCAGGGAAATTTAAACGAAATTGATATCCGCAGTATCCTGCAACTGATCGAACTCGGTCAGCGCACCGGAGAACTTTTCGTCGAAACCTATAGCTCGCCGCCGACTCCGGCTCGTGCCTATAGTCCCGCCCATATCCATCGGGAGATGGCCACCTCTCAAAATTCCTGGTTTGTCTTTTGCGCCAACGGTCAATTAGTCTATGCCGGAGGCAATCCCGATGGCAACCTGACTCGATTACGGGATTACCTGCGCTACTACCAACTTGATCACCTCATCGATCAGATTCAGCGCTCAGCCTTTGAAGCCACCAATGCTCCTGAGTATGGCTGTTTATGGCAACTTCTCGAAAATCATCTGATTGCCCCAGAACAGGGTCGGAGTATTCTGCGCAAAATGGTCCATGAAACCCTCTTCGATTTGCTCAGCCTTCATCAAGGGTCCTTTATTTTCGATATGGGGCCAGCCCTATCCCCTCAACTGATGACCCTGGAAATGGCCACTCCCCTGTCCAAAACCGCCAAACAGGTGCAGGAATGGAAGCAGTTTTATCCCCATCTGCAATCTCCTCATCAACGTCCTGCCATGACCAACTTAGAGGGATTAAAAGCTGAGCTGCCCCCCAAAGCCTTTAATACCCTCAACCGCCTCTGTGATGGAAAAACCTCCCTGCGTCAGATGTCGCGGTATTTGCACCGGGATCTCGTTCCCATCGCCCGGGCCATCCACCCCTATGTCAAACGCGGCTGGGTGCAAATGCTGTCTCCGCGCAGTGATCCCCATGGGGGCGATCGCCTCGATACCGGCCTACGTCCCGCCACCGCTCGCGTCCCCCGCATTGTCTGCATCGACGACGAACGGACCATCCGCAAAACCATCGAGTTGATGCTCAAACCCCACGGCTACGAGATTACCTCCTTCGGCAGTTCCCTCAAAGCCCTGTCTCTGGTGTTTCCCCTCAAACCCGATTTAATCCTCTGTGACATTGCCATGCCTGAACCCGACGGCTATGAAATCTGTGCCATGTTGCGCAAATCTCGGGCCTTTCGGCAAACGCCGATTATTATGCTCACGGGCCGCGACGGCTTTATCGATCGCGTGCGAGCGCGCATGGTTGGGGCCACCGACTATCTCACCAAACCCTTTGGCGAACAAGAACTCTTGATGTTACTCGAAACCTATATCGGCCCTGGCGTTGATAGCCCCGACACCTCCTCCGATGCCTCCCTCGATGATCCAGCGCTGGGGGTTTGAGCTAAGACGGCCAGCTCAAACGAATCTTAAACTGGCCTTCAGAGGGGCTGGCCTCCTAGTCTATCAATGGCGCAAGAGGACGCCCACTCTAGCCTTCGGCTTAGTGTCGAGATGAATCGCACCCAAGCAACTGGCATTCGCTTAGGACATCCTTAACGGGTTCATCAGTTGTGGTATCATCGACCAAGCGGTAATGCGCGTAAGATGTTACAGGGACTGACTTCCCCAGGAGAGTACCTCGCGACAAATATCACCCTTGAACAGGTAATGGTGACGGGTCTCGACCAACTTAAAGCTGTCAAAAGCAAGGTCACCACAACTCAATAAAAATTCAAATCCTTCTGCGGTCGGGCAACTCGTGGAAGTCGCGGCGAAACATGTTTCGCCTCGACTCAGAGGCTTGTGGATTCGGTCTGACGGGGGTAGTTTCATTTTGAAGTTACCGAGTTAAGAGCAGAAGAAGCAAGAATCTCCCGCTATACCGAAGGTTGGCGGTGAGAGTGTCAAAATCGTGAGTCGTTCTCAGACACAACCGCCACGGATTCTCGACGCGGATTCCGTCAAAACCCAAAGGGTCTGATAACGTTATGTTAATGGCGAACCTCAAACAGGCAGCAGAGCAATCTACCCCGATGAATGGTCAGGGTTCGGACGCGAGCGTTCGGTCAGGATTCGCGAGCAGGTAAGTAAGTAAATGAGTAAAGTTCTGGTTATTGAAGATAGTGTCACCCAGCGGGAGATGATTGCGAACCTTTTGCGAGGGAGCGGACTAACCGTGATCGAGGCCACCGACGGCGTGGAAGCCCTGGATAAAATTCAGGGCAATCCCCCCGATTTAGTGGTCCTCGATATTGTCATGCCCCGAATGAATGGTTATGAAGTCTGTCGTCGCCTCAAGGCCGATCCGAAAACCCAGAACGTACCCGTGGTGATGTGTTCGTCCAAAGGCGAAGAATTTGATCGCTACTGGGGCATGAAACAGGGAGCCGATGCCTATGTGGCGAAACCCTTTCAGCCGACAGAACTGGTGGGAACCGTCAAGCAAATGTTACGGGGCTAAAGGACAAGACTGATGGTTGGGAATCCAGATTTTTTGATGGGGCAGTCTGAAGACGATCTCGCCCCAGAGTTTCAGGAACTCGAAACCCCTGAAGGTGAGTTACATCTAAGGTTTCAGGTTCCCTCGGGACGAGAACTGGCACTTCCTGCCACCGGGATTCGTGAAGTCCTCGACCCCCCTCCCGATCGCATCACCCCCATGCCCAATGTCTCGCCGCTGTTATTGGGAACCTTTAATGTGCGAGGGCGTGTCATCTGGGTGGCCGACTTAGGACAGTTCCTGGGGGATTCGCTGGCCTTAAACACCGATCGCGCCGAAATATTCGTGATCGCGGTCGAAGACCAAGACACTATACTAGGGTTAGCAGTTGAACGGATTGTTAAAATGCAGTGGCTTGATGTGGAGAAACTGCAAATGCCAACAGATATTCCTGATGGCGTGGCGCCGTTTTTACGCGGGGAATGGGTGTTTGAAGAAAACGAACGACCCATCACCCTACGGCTGCTTGACCAAGTCTCAATTCTGCGCTCAGCACGGTGGGCAGCTTGAGGGTTACAATGAGCGCCATGGGAGGCTGCTAGCAGAGTTGATTCTCGATCGCAGTGCGGACTCAGAACAACGAACAGCGAGCATCTGACCCTTGCCCATTGGCGAGAAGACCGATTCCGTGAACAGAACGGGAAAGGAGGCATATTGACGGTAAACCTGGGGGAGGCAGATGGAACCAAGTATTGACTTTGCTCAAGACTACGAACGAGCCGAGCAGGCGTATATTGAGGGCAACTACGAAGCGGCCGCACCGCTCGTGGATCAGCTCGTGGCGGAATATCCTAACGACCCCAGTACCCGGTTGCTTCGAGGTCATATTTATTGCGGCCTACAGGACTACGACATTGCCCGAGGTGAATATGAGCGCGTCTTTGAAATAACCGCTGACGCGGAATTCCATGACCATGCCCAACAAGGTCTAGCCTACGTCGATCACGTCGATGTTGATAGCAGCGGCGCAAGCGAGGATGACGTTGATGACGTTGACAACCTTGAGCCGTTCGAGGAATTAGATGAGAGTCAGGCCTTCGGCAGTGAGGAAGAGGTCTTCGTTGAGGATCTCGATGAGTTCGCTGAGGATGACGCGCCCACGGCTGTGATGGATGATGAAACCGCCGCCTGGGATCCCTCAGAACTCGACGGTGAGTTTGACGAAGAGTTCCAACCTGAGTCCGGCGAATCTGACCCCTTCGACTTAGGGGAAGATGTGGGTGAAGGACTCGCAGAGGAGGACGAGTTCGAGGAAGAATTTGGTGAATTTGACCTGTCTCCTGAGCCGGTCGATGAAGCCAGCTCAGCAGGATTAGAGGATGAAGACGATAATCCCTTCGCCTTTGACGCTTCGGCTCCCATCGATGAACTCGAATCTTGGCAAGAAGACGGCGACGAGTTGAATAATGGCTTAGAACATGACTTAGCCGAGGAAGACCCCTTCGAGGAATTTGACCTGGACACAGCAGAAACCGTAGCCAACAGTGGCTTAGGGGAAGACGACCTCGGAGATGACCTTGAGGAGGACGACGATAACCCCTTTATTCAAGAGGATGGGATGCCGGTGAGTACCGGGGACGATAGTCAATGGGGCGACTTACCGGAATTCTTGCCCGAAGATGATTTGCCCGATCTGATTGGAGAGGAAGATCCGTCGTCTGAAGAGGTTGATGACCTCGATGATGTTGACCTCCCTGAACCGTTCGAGGAATTTGACTCCTTTGCCGAAGAAGATTTTGAAAGCGCGGATCCCGAGCAACTTGAAGTCTTAAGTGGCGCGGGACTCGACGCCGATGAGGATTGGGATGATGAAATGAATTCAGTTCCCTTTGGGGAATTTGATCCCGATGCAGCCGATGCCGATTTTGGCAGCTTTGGCGGCCCAGACCGAGGCGAGACCGATCGCGACACGTCAGGGGCCGATACCTTTTTGATGTCACCTCCCGAAGACCCCCAGGGGGGACGCTCAACCCGCGAGGCGATCGCCGACTATCCTGACCCCGACGATGAGTTTGACCTTGATGAACCCGATTGGCCGTCGGATGTGGCCGACGAGGATGAGGAAATGTCCTTTGAACAGCCGATCTCAGGACGTGTGGATGACTCAGAGTTGGACGAATTTGACGAATTTGACGAATTTGACGAATTGGCGGAGTCCCCCGAAGATGACTCAGCCGATTCGAGTGATGATCCCACCTTTGTCACTCCAGATGCCGAGTTAGGTGGAGGCGATCGCTTTGACTTTGACGCCTTCGACGACTTCGGCGGCGAAGACTTCGACGACGACGAATTCACCGCTGACGAAACCGAACAACCCCAAGCCTCCAGCGTCGATTTCCTCGATGAATTTGAAGACTTCGATGATCTCGGAGAAATTCCCAACTTTGAGAGTGAAGACCACACCGACTCCTCCCAATTCAACACCACCTCAGGCTTCCTCGAAGCCACCATGGACGTGCAAAGTGGGCGACGGGGACAAACCGAATCCTCCTCGATGGACTTCAGCGACATGACCGATGGCGCGATCGCCCAGGACGAAGAACTCTTTACCATCGCCAGCAGCAGCGATCGCGTCCCCGCCTTCGCCCAAACCGAGAGTGGAGCCGTCGAACCCGCCGTCAACCTCGAACCGGGACCCCTGGGCTTTTTCGAAAACGCCAGCCTCAAAAATAAACCCGTCATTGCGGCCCTGATTGCCGGGATTCTCTCGGCGATCGCCGTCGCGGGCATTGGCCATGTCTCAAGCCGCTATCTAGCCACCTCAGAGCGGTTTGACGTCGAAGTGCGCCGCCGCCTCTTGCCCCAAGTGCAACTCGGCGGCCTGGCGATGTCCCTCACAGCCGGGTTAGCCGGAGGCGCAACCACCTGGTTCCTCGGCCGCCTCAGTGCCGTTCAAGTCAAGCGGACAACGGTGGATTTACAAAGCGCCTTCGATGCCGTCTCTCAAGGAGACTTTGGCGTGCGGGCCTCCGTGGTCTCGGAAGATGAACTCGGGCAAATGTCGGCCAAATTCAACCAAATGGCTCGGGTGATTTACACCACCACCAACGAAGCCCAACGACGCGCCGAGGAGATGGAACAGGCCAAAGAAGACTTGCAACGGCAGGTGATTCGCCTCCTCGACGACGTAGAAGGGGCGGCTCGTGGGGACTTAACCGTTACCGCCGAAGTCACCGCCGACGTTCTCGGCGCCGTGGCTGACTCGTTTAACCTCACGATTCAGAACCTGCGCGAAATCGTCCTCCAGGTGAAACAAGCGGCTCGTCAGGTGAGTAAAGGGGCAACAGACAGTGAATCCTTCGCCCGCAGTTTGGCCTCAGATGCCCTACGCCAAGCCGAAGAGTTAGCCGCCACCCTGAACTCCGTCCAGGTGATGACCAACTCCATTCAACAGGTGGCCAAAAGCGCCCGAGAAGCCGAAGAAGTGGCACGCTCGGCCTCGGCCACCGCTCTCAAGGGCGGTGAAGCCGTGGAACGGACCGTGGCCAGTATCCTCGAAATCCGGGAAACGGTAGCAGAAACAACGCGAAAAGTCAAGCGTTTAGCCGAATCATCCCAAGAAATTTCTAAAATTGTCGCCCTCATTAGTGGGATTGCCTCGCGGACGAACCTCTTGGCCCTCAACGCCAGCATCGAGGCGGCTCGGGCTGGGGAAGCCGGACGGGGCTTTGCTATCGTTGCCGACGAGGTGCGACAGTTGGCCGATCGCTCGGCCAAAGCCTTGAAAGAAATCGAGCAGATCGTCATGCAGATTCAAAGTGAAACCGGGTCTGTGATGATGGCCATGGAAGAAGGGCAACAGCAGGTCATCGGCGGAACCAAACTGGCCGAACAAGCCAAGCGATCGCTCGAAGACATTATCCAGGTGGCGAACCGTATCGATGTCCTGGTGCGATCGATTACCGCCGACACCGTCGAACAGACCGAAACCTCTCGTGCGGTCGCGCAAGTCATGCAGGCGGTCGAGTTAACAGCCCAGGAAACCTCCCAAGAGGCCCACCGCGTCTCAGGAGCCTTACAAAACCTCGTCGGTGTCTCCCGTGACTTGCTCACCTCCGTCGAACGGTTCCGCGTCGAAACCAACGAACGCTAATCGTCCGGCGGCAGCGACCTATCGCAACCCCCCCAAACAGCCATGGCATCAGAACAATCACAAATCATGGGATTCTTCATCGAAGAATCGCGGGATCACCTCGGCACGATTGAGCGAGGACTGTTGAATCTCGGCAGTACCCTAGACGATCGCGAAATGCTCGACGAGGTCTTCCGTGCCGCTCACTCCATTAAAGGAGGTGCGGCCATGTTGGGGTTACCTGGGATTCAAACGGTGTCCCATCGCCTCGAAGACTGTTTCAAAATTCTCAAAGATAATCCCATCGCCACGGATCAGCGGCTAGAATCCCTATTTTTGCAAATTTTTGATAGTTTGCAGGAATTAGTCGATCGCCTGCAAAGCCCTGACGGACTGAACGAACAAGACTCAGAACGAGTTGTCGCTGATGTCGATCCCATCTGTCAGGAACTCATTACCTATATCAACTGCCTCTCCCGAGGTGACGTTCCTCCCGAACCCGCCAATCCCCCGGCTCAGGCGTCGCTGCCGGTCACCAGTCCCCTGTCAACGCAATCAGAAGAAGACAGCGCCCTACACCTGATCATGACCAGCGATGTGCTGGCCCGGTTGCGGGAGATGCTGCAACTGTTCAAACAGCCCGATACCCCAAAAACTCGCCAATCACTACGGCAACTCTGTCAACTCCTGGCCCAAGTCGGAGAACAGTTTGAACTCGAGGCTTGGACAACGTTGGTCAAAACAGCCCAACGGGCGATCGCCAACACGGATAACACCTTTACCAGCCTCGCCGCCGTCATCATCAAGGATCTCAAGCAGGGACAAGAACTCGTCCTAGGGAACCGAGAATCGGAGATCAGCCCCAGTCCGGCTCTGTCCGAGTTGGCCCCAGCTCCAGAGAGAGAAGCGCCCCAGGATATCAATCATCCTGCCGATGGGCGTTCGCAAAGTGTGCGGGAACCGCAATCGCCCCAACCTGAGTCCTCCCCCAGCCACAGAGACCATCCTGTACGCGATAAATCCTCCCGAGGTCCCGAAGTCGGCGGTTCGGAACTCAGCAGTCTGGCGGATCTCTTTGAAGGAGACAACGACGATCTCGACGAATGGGATGAGATGACTCAGTTCGATCCCTCCGGAATGAGCGATCCACCTGGCCCCAATCCGCCAAGTCAAGACGATAGCGACTTCTCCGACCTCTTCCTCGATGACGACCCCTCAGACCCAGAGTCCAACCCAGAGTCCAACACCGATGAAGAGGCCTTCCTCGATGACGATCTCTTCAACGAAACCTTCGACGAGAACTTGGACGCGGATGCCGGTGATCTCGGCGATAACGCTGAACCCGAAGAACGGCTCGATTTCTTCGACGATGACAGCCATGATGATGACAACGAGGCCAGCGATGGGGATGAGGAACTTCAGGATCTCCTCGACGTCGGCGGCGACGAGACGACGAAGCCCGAAAGCGATGTCCAGGGGTCAGATCAGGACGCGGAGACCGCCTCAAATCTCTTGGATTTACTGGAGTTTGAGGGGGACGATGACGCAAGCCAATCCCTTGATCCAACCCTAAGCCTGGGCGATGATAGTACCGCTGAACTCGAAGCCTTATTTGGTCATGCTAATGGTGACAATTGGAGTTCATCGGGGGCGGAATCTGACTTGCAGTTTGATGATATTTTCGCTCAAGATGCCGTTGAGGAGACGACGCCAGAGGATGCAGCCCAAGAGCAAGACTTTGACTTTGAATTAGATTTTGACCTTGAGGCGGAGGAAACGCCACACCCCGAGGCGATCGCCGCCCGTTCCGAGGATGAGGAACTCGACTTTGATGCTCTCGATTTTGGTGATGAGTTGGACGAGTCCTCCCCTGAACTGGCCCCTGAGTCAGACTCGCCGCCGTCGCCGGATGAGTCGCCGGATGAGTCGCCGGATGAGTCAGATTTGGGAGAGTTGGAGTTCGATCTTGAGTCTGACACAGCATCCGAGCCAACCCCAGCCTCGGATGATGAGGATTTTAACTTAGACTTTGACCTCGATGCCTTTAATTTAGATCCCGAAGAGATGCCCGAAGCGTCGCCGGCCGAGTTGGATTCTGAGTTTGAGTTACAGTTGGATTCTGAGTTTGAGTTACAGTTTGACCTCGACGATGACGCCAGTGCCGAAGCGGCCCCCCCTGACGAGAGCCTTGATCTCGACCGCGTCGATCTCGACGACTGGCTCGACGACTGGGAGGGAGTTAACCCTGAAGACGATCAGTTTGAGGAACTCTCCTTAGATGATTTACTCGGCGAAAATTATGACGAAAGGGGGGATGAAGGGACTCCCACCCCGGCTCACCTGGACGCCAGAGCGGAGATAGAGCCATCTGAGGAGACTGACGTTGACCTTGAGGACTTCTTTGGCGATGAGGATTTAGCTGATTTAGCTGAGGACTCGACCGATGAACCAACGGACGCCGAGGCGGCACCTCCGGCTTCGATGGATATCGATACGGCGTCGCAGATTGGCCCCGAGATTGGCCCCGAGATTGGCCCCGAGATCCAGCGCGATTTTCCTGAGTTGCAAGTGCTGTTGGCGATTGAGCCGCCGTTTTTGGCTGAGGATGGGTTAGATCAATTGGCAGCCTATTTAGATCAGGGGTATTCTCAGGAAGCCGCGACGGAGGCGGATGGGGCCGCCGATGAGTTTAAGGATCTAGAAGATCTCCTCGATCTCGATGGGAGCGGCCGTGCTGGAACGACGACAAACCCCCCGCAACCCGCCAGCAGCGCCCCGACGACCACGCCCACAACCGGTCGTCCCAGTGGGGGCGGAACGCGAGCGAAACGGACCACGCGCCCGGCGTTTGAACAGACGATGCGGGTTCCCATTAAACAACTGGATAATCTCAGTAATTTGGTTGGGGAATTGGTGGTGAACCGTAATAGCTTGGAACAGGATCAGGAGCGGTTACGGCAGTTTTTGGATAATTTGTTGCACCAAGTGAGTCAACTGACGGAAGTGGGGCAACGGATGCAGGATCTCTATGAACGCACCTTGCTGGAGATGGCCTTGTTAGCCAGTCGTCAGCACCGCAAGTCCTTGAGTGCGGCGGAGTCGCGGGCGCGAAATTCGAGTGATCCGGGTTTAGTGACCCAAGGACAGGTTCAGTCCCAGAATCAGCATGAAGATGGGGAGTATGATGCCTTGGAAATGGATCGCTTTACGGCCTTCCATGAACAGGCTCAAGATATTATTGAGCTGATTGTCAGGGTCCGGGAGTCGGCGTCAGATATTGAGTTCTTGGTGGATGAGAATGACCAAGTGACTCGCCAGTTGCGGCAGATTACGACGCAACTGCAAGAGGGCCTGACGCGATCGCGCATGGTTCCCTTTTCCAATGCTGCCGATCGCCTACCGCGAGGGGTCCGCGATAATGCCCTCAAGTTCGGGAAGCAGGTGGATTTACAGGTCGATGGTCGAGACACCTTGATTGACCGGATGATTCTGGAACATTTGACTGACCCCTTGACACATTTGGTCAATAATGCTATAGCTCACGGAATTGAAACCCCCGAAGAACGGCAAGCCAAGGGCAAACCGCCGACGGGTCAAATCACCATCAGCACCTTCCATCAAGGGAACCAAACGATTATTTCCATTGCCGATGATGGGGCGGGGATTGACACCGAAAAAGTTAAAAATAAGGCGATTCAAAAAGGACTCATTACCGCCGCTCAGGCTCAGTCCATGAGCAGATTAGATATTTACGATCTGTTGCTGTTACCTGGATTTAGTACCCGCGATAAAGCCGATGACCTAGCGGGACGGGGTGTAGGTATGGATGTGGTCAATACCAAACTCAACGAAATTCGCGGGGTTGTCAGTACCGATTCAACCCTCGGTAAAGGGACAACCTTTACCATTCGGCTACCGTTAACCCTGAGTATTTCTAAGGCCCTGTGTTGTATTAGCGATCGCGCCCCCATTGCCTTCCCGATGGATGGGGTTGGCGAAGTGTTGGATAACCTACCGATGGATCGCATTGTTAGCGAATCCGATGGCCGGGCCTTCGTGCAATGGCGCGATCGCCAGGTTCCCTATCAACCGCTACGGGAGTTGTTTACCTATAATCGCACCTCGCGGCGATCGCAGATGTACGGGGCCAATATGGAAGATGACACCATTTCCGTCGTCATTCTGCGATCGGCCGGCAGTTATCTGGCCATTTCCGTTGACCAAATTGTGGGCGAACAAGAAATCGTCATCAAACAACTCGAAGGCCCCATCCCCAAACCCACCGGGATTACTGGGGCGACGGTGATGGGGGATGGACGTATTGTTCCCATCGCCGATGTTTTGGAGTTAATTGATCTGTCGATGGGCCGAGTTCGCCATGACTCGAGTAGTCTCCTCTGGAACGCCGAAGAGTTGGCGGCCCAGGAGACGGGCGCTGTCGAGGCGGAGAAAGCGGAACCTCTGGTGTTGATTGTGGACGACTCGATCACCGTGCGCGAGTTATTATCGATGACCTTCAAGAAGTCGGGGTATCGAGTCGAACAGGCGCGGGATGGACAGGAAGCCTGGGAGAAACTGCGATCGGGCTTACCCTGTGAACTGGTGTTCTGCGATATGGAAATGCCTCGTATGAACGGCATGGAATTGTTAGAGAGGATGTACCATGATGAGTATCTCTCCGATCTGCCGATTGCTATGTTGACCTCACGAACGGCGGAGAAAATGAAACGCAAGGCGGCTGATCTCGGGGCGCGAGGCTATTTCACGAAACCCTATTTGGAAGAAGTGCTACTCGATGCGGCGGCGCGAATGCTGAATGGTGAGGTGTTGATGAGTGCATCGGAACCCGTCAGCCGTGATTGATCTCCTCCCGCCGCGAATGGCGATCGCGATTCGCTACGGGAGTATGTCAATCTGGAGGGAGTATTACAGATTCTCGGAGAAACTTGCCGTGTCTTCAAGTAAACCGACCATTCTCGTCACGGGCGGAGCCGGATATATTGGCTCCCATGCGGTTCTGGCTCTCAAAGCCGCCGGCTATTCGGTTGTCATCCTCGATAACCTGGTGTATGGCCACCGGGATTTAGTTGACGAGGTTTTGGGGGTCGAGTTCATTCTCGGGGATACCTGCGATCGCCCCCTCCTCGATGACCTCTTTGCTCGTCATGACATTGCTGCTGTGATGCACTTTGCCGCTTATATCTTCGTGGGAGAGTCCGTCACAGACCCAGCTAAGTATTATCACAACAATGTGGTGGGAACTTTAACGCTCCTAGAGGCGATGCAGGCGGCGGGAGTCCAACGTTTTGTTTTCTCCTCGACCTGTGCCACCTATGGGATTCCTCAGTTTATGCCCTTAACGGAAGACCATCCCCAGGCTCCCATCAACCCCTATGGCTTTACGAAGTTGATGGTGGAACAAGTTTTGGCTGACTTTGACAGGGCCTATGGTCTGAAATCGGTCTGTTTCCGCTATTTTAATGCCGCTGGTGCTGATCCTCAGGGGCGACTGGGGGAAGATCATCATCCAGAAACGCACCTGATCCCCTTGGTGCTTCAGGCGGCGTTAGGACGGCGCGAGTCGATCGCCGTTTTTGGGACGGACTACGATACTCCCGACGGAACCTGTGTGCGCGACTATATCCATGTCTGCGATTTGGCACAGGCTCATATTTTGGGGCTGGAGTATTTACTCGATGGGGGCGACTCTCAGGCTTTTAATTTGGGCAATGGGAATGGCTTTTCGGTCAAAGATGTGATTGATGTGGCGAATGCGATTACGGGGCGCAAGATTCCCGTTCAGTTTGGCGATCGCCGTGCTGGAGATTCTCCCATTTTGGTCGGGAGTAGTCAGAAGGCTCGTGACGGTTTGGGCTGGATTCCTGAGTATCGGGACTTAGGCGATATTGTTCGTCACGCCTGGCAATGGCACCAAAAACGTCATGGGTAGGAGTTCTGTGTGAGAGGTTCTCTGTTAGACGTTCTCTGAGTCATCGCCTTCGAGGGGAATTTGGGGAACCGAAAAGACACGGCCACAGAGAATGCCAGGGTTCGACCTCGGTTGGGGGTTGGCGGGTTGGCAACATAAGGCCAGTTTGCGAATACCGGGCATGATGTCGGCGGCTTTGTCGAGCAGGCCATCGATGTTACGGCTGAGATATTCTATGTCATCATGGCTTCCGGCGACGATGAAGAAGGTTGGCTCTCCTAGGGGACTCGGGGCAAAGCCGAATTGACACTCGGCGAGGTGTTGGCCGATTGGGCCGTCAAAGGCCTCGCAGAAGTACCGTAGCAGCGTCCCATGTAGGGTTTGGGTCAGGGCGCGATCGTGGAAACTATAGGAACTCGATTCAGAACGCATGGTTGGGGTCCTCGGTTGGGTGAATTCGGATCATCCTGGATGATAGGTTGATGCCGTCAGGTGTTAGATGGAGACCTTATTGGTCAGACATCTGGTGTATACATCTAGTGTGCCTAAAAATAAGGATGGTTTCTATGATTAGGATCTATGGCCTCACGCGATCGTTAACAGTTCCCGCAGCGATCGCTATCATGTTGGGGTGCGATCGCGATCAACATCCAGGCTGCGACGACGTCTGAGCAAGATCGGGTTTGATAGGATGGAACGGCATTGGACTGACAAGGCTCGTCTAGTGACGTCAACCCAGAAAAAGGATTATTGAAGGAGTTAAGCTCAATTATGCAGAAATCGGTTGTTTTTATTATTGGGATTGGTCGTTCTGGCTCGACGTTGATGGATTTAATGTTAGGGAGTCACCCACGAGCGTTCTCGTTGGGAGAAATTAGTAAGTTACCGGACTTTGTTAAACGCGGGAAGCGGCTCTGTATGTTGGAGGATAGCCACTTTTGGGAGGAACAGTTCACGGAGACGGAACGACAGGATTTAGCCCGAGGCATGAGTGGACACCGGCTGCATCGTCATATTCCCCTAAAGCTGGAACGCTGGGTGCGGGGTTGGCTGGGCAATGATGCGATTCTCAATCCCTATAGTCGCCTGTTTGAGAAGATTGATGCGGATGTTTTGATTGACTCAAGTAAGTATTTTTCTTGGCTCAATCAACGCTTAGCGGCGCGGGAGTTTCAGCAGCAGTGGTTACGGCCGTTTTTGATTCATATGGTTCGGGATGGACGAGCGGTGGTCAATTCCTATTTGCGGATTTATCCAGATAGGGGCATTGAGTGGTTAACGCAACATTGGTTAAATGAATTGGAGCAGAAAAAACAGCTTTATGATCGCCATCCAAGCGATCGCAAACTGACGGTTCATTATGAGGCGTTGGCCTCAGATCCCGAGGGGACACTCAAAGAGGTTTGTGATGCCATTGGTCTTGAGTTTACGCCGGATATGATTGAGTATTGGAAACATCCTCATCATCATGTGGCCGGGAGTCGTGGCACTAATTCGATGATTGCCAAGTATCGAGGCCAAAAAGCTCGACAACCGCTCGAAACGGCTCATGGTGACTATTATGACAAGATTGATTTCGAGATTAAGTTGGATCTGCGTTGGCGGGGGGAACTCTCGGCGGAAAATTTAGCGGTGTTTGAACGGATGGCCGGCGATCGCAATCGTCCTTTTGCCTGGCCCCGCGATGGGGAAACGGCTCCCTCTAGTGGATTAAGGGCGTAGACGCCTCGAAAACTGTTTGAGGCGATCGAGCCACTGACGGGGGATGGAGGGGGGTGGAGGGGCGATCGCCGGCCGTTCAGGAACCTCTTCGCCCAGATAGCGATAATGTTCCCAGATATCCCAATAGGGACAGCCAGGTTCAATCCGTACTCCGGCCCAATGGAGATATTGCAAGGGTTGTCCGGTTTTCGAGTCGATGAGGCGATCGCCCTCCCGATAGAAATGAGGACTTCTAGCCCAACTTCCGGCGGCTTTTTCAGGACGACGAACCAAGTTGAAACGTCGCTGAATCCGTTTCAGGACGAGATAGTTAAAAATTGGCTGATCCGTTGTTTTTTGAGAAAAATCGAAGTAATCGGGATGCTTCGCACAATCAGCAAACGTCTCGTAAAGGTCTTCTAGGGAAAATAACCCTTTTTTAGACGCCCACCAACCACTATTAAAGACATCTTGTAAATCTGCTTCTGTAAACACCCCATCCTCTAAAACTTTAGGGGTAAACACATTCGAGATACCATTGGTATATTGATAGTCGCAGCACAAAAAGTCGTGATTGTCAAGATAGCTGAGATTGTCAAAAATCTTTTCAAAAACAACAATATCAACATCAATATATAAAAAATTCTCAAACGGGCCAAACCAACAAGCTTGCTTACGCTGTTTGTTCGGGGTATTAAAAAAGCTACGACCAAAAATTTCGTGTAATTTGAGGCATAACTCATCAACAAACTGCAAATCCTCAAAGCGTTCAACCCCAAACGGCTGAGCCACCTCTAAGACGCGCTCATAGTTAGCATCAAAAGGAATTAGAATAATGGGAGTCTCTTGATCGTAATGGCGCAGACTCTTTAAGAAAGCGATCGTCTGCTCAATCACCTTATCATTGGCAACGATATAAATTCCATCGGTCATCGGTTTTTCCTCATCGATAGGAGCATACTGAGAGCAATCGAGAGTTGACAGTTAGTTGATAGTGAAACCTGCACCTAACAGCGATTTAACCGGACTTAAATCGCTGCTTGAACCTAAACGCCGCTCTACCACAAATCCGAGCGTAGATAAGCACCTTGCTGTTCGAGCCAATCGCGCCCGAGCTGGATGGTAATATCCGAATGGAGAACCCCCGTACTCTCAACGCGGACTTCCCCCAAACCTAGAGAACGATTGACGTCTAAGGCACTATCACGATCGCCCCCTTGGGCAATAATCCGCGTTTCCCGTAGAGGTTGTTGCCAATCCTGAGCCAGATAGACATTACGATACCCAGCATCCCACAGTTTATCAATCAGAGCATCCACCGCCTCGGGTTCTTCGGTGCCGTCTTGAATGGCAATCCGTAAATAGCGCGGATCAGCACGCCAGGCTTGAGTTGGTTCAGACGATCGCCCAAAATGCTCCGCCACCATATGATCAATTTGAGCATAATTGGGAATCCAATAACTCAACTCCGTCGGCGTCTCCGGGTTACGAAAGTCTCCCGGAAGCAATAGCATCTGGGCATTCTCGCGGCTCGTTTGACTCGCAAAATTGAGCAGGGCCACCAACTCCTCGACACTGAGATTGGTATCCACATAATCCTGAATCGTCGATAAAATGCGAGGCAGACGGACCAACGTGCGAGGACTCAACGCCTGCTCAATCAAGGCTCGCATCAGGATTTGCTGCCGTTGAATACGCCCAATATCGCCCATCCCATCATGGCGAAACGTCAAAAATTGTAACGCCTCATTCCCCGTTAACCGTTGTTCCCCGGCTTTGAGATCAATGTAAAGATGTTGGGTGTTATCGGTATATTGCATATCCTGGGGAACATTAACCCGCACTCCCCCCAACACATCAATGAGCTTTTCCACCCCTTGGATATTGACCCGGAGATAGCGATCGATGCCAACACCGCCGAGGAGATCACTCACGGTTCGAGCGCTTAACGCCGGTCCCCCCTCCCGATTGGCTTCGTTAATTTTTTGGTCTCCATAACCGTCAATCCAAGTTAGGGTATCCCGAGGAATCGACAGTAGCGTTAAATTCTGCTCTTGGGGTTCAAAGCGAGCCAGCATCATGCTGTCGGAAAGTCCGTCGAGGGAGTTGACGAGGGGATCATGTCCCGAGGGCCTCAGAGATCCCCCCATATCAGAACTGAGGACTTTGGTACCGAGGATGAGAATGTTAACCGGACGGGTAAGTTCCGGAATCCGCATATTGGAGATGGCTAAATCCTCATCGCTGAAGATGCCGCGATCTTCGGGACGAATCCGGGTTTGCATCAACGGCGTACTCGATAGGGAGACGGCGAGCAAGGCCCCGGCTGTTGCCGAAAGCATAGCGACGCCACTGAGTCCCAAGCCTAACCAAAGCCAGCCGAACCCCGAACCTTTCAGTTTCCCCTGGGGTTTAGGGGGGTTCGAGGGGGACGGGGACATTCGCTCTTGATGATTCTGTGCTGACACGGAATTCCTCACACACACATAGATTGGACGAGTCGCGATGGTTTCGGGCGATGAACGGGTGATCGATGCTGTGGGACTGAATTAGGGGAGGCGATCGCTGAGGTTGCCAATTCCTGGTAACCATAAGGATTTTCCCTGAGACAAGCGCACCATTAGCCCAAAACACATCAAAAAATAGGTGGTTGTCCAGAGACTACCGCCAATGAGAACCGGTATGGAGCCAAGTTCTGTGGTTTGAGCGGCAGTGCCAAACAAAATGTAACCTGAAAGCCACAGGAACGCCAGGGTTATCGCTAAGCGGCTAATGGCCAACTCTTGAGCTGATCCCTGCTGACGATAGAGTCGCCACCAGGCCGGGAAGAAGCCAAAGACAGGAACGAGGGTGAAGTAAAACGAGACAGATTTCATAATCAGGAGACCCAAAGAACAGGAGGGATGGGGTTAGGCGTCGGGAACCGTCCACCAGGCGATCGCATAGTCTTGGTTTGGCTCATTGACTTGACGGTTGTAGACCACTCGCAGTTTGTAGCGTCCCTGACGGGGGACGGCGGCGAAGAGATGTTCGAGACTATCCACGTCGCTGGTTGAAGCCGCAATCGCCTCGTTGATGTCGTCAGAGTCAGCGGCCATGAGATAAAGGTTCAAGTCATTTAAGCCGCGATCGCGAAACCCCTCGTTTATATCGTAGCGACCGTCACCATTACCATCATCGAGGTCAACCTGACGGTCCCAGGTGAGAGTGGCGCTAACATAGCTGTTGGCCATCAGAGGCGAGTCAATGATGTAGTCTTGAACCGTGTTTGGGCGCGAAGTTTGACCCGGATTGACGCTGATGCGATCGAAGTCCCAACCGATGGCCGGAACTGGCTCGCTGGCTTTCCACTGTCCCGGACGAAACTGCTCATAGGCCCGGTAAGCGTTGAGATGGCCGGTTCCCATATCCCGATGCACAGGAACCCGAGGATTGCGGTAGGCGTCGGAGGTGAGCCAGTTTCCGCCTTGTTTGTCGCCGACGGTGCGGGTCATTCCCTGAAGTCGTCCATCGCCGACATCCTGAATTTTATCAGCCGCGTTGAGGATGACCGCTTTCATGACTTGATGTTGTCGAGCGTCGAGGCTCCAATGGGGGGCATTGTCTTGTAGCTGGCGATCGCCATATTCTTGTAACAGAGCCACCGTTCCCACCACATGAGGCGAGGCAAAACTGGTTCCAGTACTGGGAAACACCTCTCCGTCTTGACTGAGCAGATCCACATCCCGGCCGGGGGCCAACAAACTCACCAACAGTCGCCCATCGATGTTGGTTTCGAGGCCCACATAGCGATCGAACACCCCATCAAAGACATTGCCTAAACTCGATACATCCACTTGGTCGTAAATGCCACTGTGCGCCTGACTGGAGCCGACGTTAATGCCATTGTAGTTGTCTGTGGGGATGGGAATGCCCCCTTGTCCTTGGTTTCCGGCGATGACATAGAGGGTATTGTGGTGGCTGGCGGACCAGTCAATACAGAGCGTCAGTAAGGCCTTACCATCGAGAACCGCGTCAGAGCGAGGATCGAGCCAGAGAGGTTCTCCAAAACTGAAGTTCACGGCTCGCACGTCATTACTGTTTTGCTCGGCGACGTGCTGGGTGGCTAGACAATGTTGGCCTTGACGATTCCCGCCGCGATCGGGGGAGGTGGCGCTGGAGTAGAGCCGGGCTTCGGGAGCCACGCCCCGTCGTCGTTTATGATTGCTGACCATGACACTGGCCACGCCGTGAGCGTGAGCATCCACATGGCTTCCAGAGACGGCGGGGCGATCGCGCAGGAAGACCCCAGCCGGTTCCGGGGCGTGCTCGTCGTCTGGGGGAACGCCTTTATCGATGCCAAATTGACCGGGACGACCGATTTCAACCTGTCCAATGGCAATTTTGCGCCCTAGCAGGTTATGGGGGGCTTCATGGAGCCGCTGGGCTTGAATGCCGCCCTCTCCGGTCGAGGATGTGGCCTGAATGGGGGCGGACCAACCTAGGGCGATCGCCAGGGCCATTCCCAGAGTCATTCCTAGGGTGAATCGGGTCAAAATACGTCTGATACGAATACGATCAGCCAAGGCTCTGCTCCTAATACAAATCGGGAAATCTGCTTGCTCAATCTTAAATTTTTGGCGATCGCCAAAAATTGTTGGGGATTATGCCCACGTTTTTTGTTAAACTTTAATTAAATTCTGTATCAAACGCAACACACAAAATCGAGGAACTTGCCACATGGCAACATTAAACTCTGAAAAATCTACAGTTATTGCTCCTTCAATCTTATCAGCCGATTTTAGTCGTCTGGGTGAACAGGTCAAAGCCGTTGACGAAGCCGGTGCGGACTGGATTCACGTGGATGTGATGGACGGTCGCTTCGTCCCCAACATTACCATTGGTCCGTTAATCGTCGATGCCCTGCGTCCAGTGACGAAGAAGCCTCTGGACGTTCACTTGATGATCGTCGAACCCGAGAAATATGTCGAAGACTTCGCCAAAGCTGGCGCCGACATTATCTCGGTCCATGCTGAGCATAACGCCTCGCCCCACTTGCACCGCACTCTCGGCCAAATTCGCGAACTCGGCAAGCAAGCCGGCGTGGTGTTGAATCCCGGTACACCGCTCGAACTCATCGAGTATGTCCTGGAATTGTGCGACTTGGTGCTGATCATGAGCGTCAACCCCGGTTTCGGCGGCCAAAGCTTCATTCCGGGAGTCGTCCCCAAAATCCGTAAACTGCGTCAAATGTGTAACGATCGCGGCCTCGATCCCTGGATTGAAGTCGATGGTGGCCTCAAACCCGCCAACGCTTGGCAAGTGCTAGATGCGGGCGCTAACGCCATTGTGGCCGGTTCGGCGGTGTTCAAAGCCCCCGATTACGCTGAAGCGATCGAAGGCATCCGCAACAGCAAGGCTCCCTCCCCAGAAATGGCGACGGTTTAATTGCTAGCGCTTTAAACGTTGATTTAAATGGCCCCTCAGATGGCCCCTCAGTTCGTCACGAGTCTGAGGGGTTTTCATCACAGGCAAAGTTGGCACAGGCTAAGTCAGGGGGAACTGGGGTTATCTCTCCCGTCATAGACCATCCTTGTTCGGCGGCGATCGCCCTGAGATGTTCAATGCGCTTTTCAGTGAGGGGGTGGGTTTGGAAATACTCAGAAGCTCGGATCACTCCTTCTGGAAATGCCTCCTTCCTGGCTGCCAAACGGATGAAAAAGTCCAAACTGTTGTCTCCATGACCGTAATGGCGAACCACCGATTCTAAGCCATATTCATCGGCGCGATATTCCTGAGCGCGGCTATAATTGAGACGATTGAGATTGAGTGTATAGCCAATCACATCCGTGCCACTCCCTTGATGGCCGAGATTCAAAACCATGCTTCCGAGGAGTACAAAAATTCCCCGTCCTAAACTTTTTAAGCCATCTCGCGCCGATAAATGACCCAACTCATGGCTAAGAACAAAGGCCAACTCATTTTCAGATTCAACTTGTTCTAAAAACGCCGTTGTCACAAACAATTGTCCCCCGGCTAAAGCCGCTGCATTGACGAGTTCCGTTTCCACGAGATTGAGCGTCAATGGGATGTCTGCTAAGTCTCCTGGATGACGTAACTCCTCTAGTAACTCCGAGAGATAGGCCTGTCGAGTATCGTCTTGAATTAGCTCGCCACCGAGTTGAGGTGCAACGGCTGGTGCTAAAATTTCTCCGATACGAACATCTTGTTGGGGACTCAGTTGGGGGACAACCCAATCGACGGCTAAGCCTAAGATGAAATAAATGACGAGAGTGAGGCTAATAATTACGCCAAGCAAATAGGCAAAATCAATCAAAGGATTGACTTTAGAAACATTAACCTCTTCGGTGATGGCTTTCGGTTTAAATCCCATCTTTAACTATTAAGTGAAGTCCGATACACCCCCAATCTAACGAATCGCTGTTCCATAGGCAATAATTTCGATCGCACCGATTCCCCCCTGTTGTTTACCGCCAATGGTACTGGTTTCATAGCGAATATTGAGAACTTCTGTCGCTCCCCAGGCGATCGCCTGTTCTTTAACTCGTAACAAGGCTTCCCGACGACCTCGATCTAAGAGGCTTTCATAGCTTAGCACTCGCCCTCCCCAGAGATTTCGCAAGGCCATAACAAAGGTTTTAAAATAGTCCGAGGCGATGACAACTTCCCCAACAAAGAGTTGAGAGTCTGAGGCTTGGGGAAGGGGTTGTTTCGCTCCAAAGGAGGAAATGGCCAATGATAAGGTTTCCTGTTCTCGCTTTTGAATGTCTTTGTAATGCTTCTTTTCCGCCAAAACACCAAAAAAGTAGCCGACACTCAGCAAGACGACAAAAATAATCAGTTCTTCCATAATACCCTGGGGCTAACCTTAACGAACTAGAACCGCTGTACCATAGGCAAAAATTTCAGCCGCTCCTTGAGCCACTGAAGACGTGGAAAAGCGAATGTTGACAATCGCATTGGCATTCAGTTGTTTGGCTTGTAACACCATGCGATCCATTGCCTCTTGACGGGCTTCATTGAGGAGATCGGTGTAGCCTTTTAACTCCCCACCCACCAAGTTTTTGAAACTCGCCCCAATATCACGCCCGACATTTTTAGCACGAACGGTACTTCCCTGAACAATTCCATAATGTTCCAGGATTTCTTTTCCGGGGACTCCTTCCAATGTTGTCAGAATCATGGCTGTTTTAAAATAAATGGAAGTCAACAGGGTGAGATGCAAAACATCCCACCCAAGAGCTAATTTTAGCAGCGTTGAGATTAAATCTCAGCTAAAGACCGTTCAATGAGACGACGGGCCAGGGTTTGCACTCCCGTATGGCGGTAGTAGTCGGTACTCATATCGAGGAAAGCCGCGAGATAATCGAGGCGATCTTCACTGAAGTCAATGAATCCCTGCAAGCCATGACTGACCTTTTGCGGGGTTAGATCATTAGAACTCACGAAATCACCCATCCAGCCTTTGACAGAATCAAAGCTTTCGCCAATAAAACTGAGTTTACCATCACTGCTGTCGCCGGGAATTTCTTGCTCAATGTTTTTATACTGAGAATTTTTTTCGAGTTCTTTGGGACTGAGATCACTGAGGCGGCTGCTGACGGTTTGAATGAAATTGGGGCCTAAGGGAATCAAGCCATCGAAACAGACTAACGCCGACATCCGCATCAGGGATTCACCGCCATAGTCGGAGAGCGATCGCACAAAATCCCCCAAACTATCCCCCGGAATACCATTGATTTTACAAAAGGCCACCACTTCCACCACTAATTTCAGGGATAAATCAATGGTTTGGGCTTTCTCCGCCTTGGGGGTGAGTTTATTGAGAAATCCCAGGAGGGGAATTTTCTCGCCAATTTTGTTCCCCAGAGCAGCGGTTCCCAGGGCGCTGCCGGTGCTGTCGATGGTATCGTAGAGCCAGAGCGCGGTTTGGTAGCCTTGGGATTTGTCGTCATAGAGGGCGATCGCCCGGCGACTGACGAGATCCAAAATAGCGGGATCGCTTTCTTGGCTGATGGTTTTGATGGTGTTGTCCCATCCCACTAGATTGTCCCATTTGCCGGGAACAATCTTATCTAGAGCATTGAGGCTGAAGATAGTCAGGTTGCGAGTGGGGAGATCGTCAACTCGTTTTTGAATGGATTTACTCATGATGTCACAGTGATGGGTTTACAATCGGGACAGGCCCTGTAAGTCAAATTGCTTTAACCAGGCCTCGCGATCGCTCTCGGTAAAATCAGGACTACGAGAAATGACCTTGACTTGGAAGCGATCGCCGACCAAAATCGAAGTCTGGCTGGTTCCCAGAGTCGCCGCTGGATAGCCACTAATGCGATCGCTGCTATTGCGTAGTCGTTCAGCCGCCGCAGGAACATTGGTTGTATCGGAGATGGCCAGCATGGCCACATCCTCACCATTACGTTTGAGTTTAGCTTCAGCAAACCCATCCTTCTCCTGAGTATAGACGCGCTCATACTCGCCACTTGCTGGGGGAAAGAAGCGGTTAAAGGCGCTTCCAGGGATGGATTCAGAGGAGACCGCCCCCTGGCCATCAGCCGGTTGGACTTGTTCGGCGGGAGGCGGCGGCGGAACATCGGCTTCAGGACCGCGACATCCCCCGACAAAAAGCAACATTGCCAGAGAAAAGGCAACGCAGAGTTTACGGGTAGCTGCAAAAGACATGATGTTGACGTGATTATATTGAAGTTAGATTTCTATCGATGCTTAATCCTAACACCGGCTATTAGAAACAGGAGCAAGCGCCCAAATCCCCCCTCTTGCCTCTTGCCTCTCGCCTCTTGCCATCCCCTCTTGGGAGGGGTTAGGGGTGGGTTATGCCTCTTGCCATCCCCTCTTGGGAGGGGTTAGGGGTGGGTTATGCCT
>NZ_JAWOCL010000253.1:0-21638 GCF_046483825.1 Sodalinema sp. | reverse complement strand
ATCGCACCATCCCAAACCTCGCGCCGCATCCCGAACTTGAATAATGGCATCGGCGCGATCGCCGAGATGGCGGACAACGCCTTTCTTGCCCACCCGCGATCGGCCCACCTCGAACTGAGGTTTCACCAAAACAATCGTTTCCCGAGGTGACACCAACAAATTCCAAAGGGCCGGAAACACCTTTTCCAGAGAAATAAACGAGACATCCGCCACCGCCAAATCCGGGCGCGGGTCATCAGCCTGATACAATTGCTCCGGGGTGAGATAGCGTAAATTTGTGCGTTCCTTGAGAATCACCCGGTCATCCTGACGCAGCTTCCAATCCACCTGACCATAGCCCACATCCACGCCATAGACCCGTTGCGCCCCTCGTTGCAACAAACAGTCCGTAAAACCTCCCGTGGAAATCCCGCCATCGAGACAAACCCGATTCTCCACCCAGACAGGAAACACCTGTAACGCCTTGTCCAGCTTTTCCCCACCCCGAGACACAAACGGCGATCGCGGTTTCACAGAAATCTCCGCATCCACCGCCACCGCCGTCCCCGGCTTATCCACCAACTGCTGATTCACCCGCACCTCACCCGCCCGAATCCAGCGTTGGGCCAACTGACGCGACGAACAGAGTTGTCGCTCCACCAACAGCGTATCCAAACGTTGCTTCACCAAAACTTCTCTCCCCCCTGTTCCCTGTTCCCTGTTCCCTGTTCCCTATTCCCTATTCCCTATTCCCTGTTCCCTTCCTCTTCTCATGCTTCTCATAGGCCGTGACAATCTTCTGAACCAGAGAATGACGCACCACATCCGCCGCTGTGAGCTGACAAAAGGCGATTCCATCGACGTTTTTGAGAATCTTCTGGGCCACCTGTAACCCCGACATCTGAGTTGAGGGTAAATCCGTCTGAGTGACATCTCCCGTCACCACCATGCGGGAATTAAAGCCCAAACGAGTTAAGACCATCTTCATCTGAGCCGATGTGGTATTCTGAGCTTCATCCAGGATGACAAAGGCATTATTGAGAGTTCGTCCGCGCATATAGGCGATCGGGGCAACTTCCACGATTCCCCGTTCCATCAAATCAGGAATCTTCTCCGCGTCGATGAGTTCATAGAGCGCATCATACAGCGGACGCAAAAAGGGACTCACCTTTTGCTGCAAGTCTCCCGGAAGGAATCCCAACCGTTCCCCCGCTTCCACCGCCGGACGAGTCAAGATCAGCCGTTCATAGCGTTTGTCGAGTAACGCCTGCACCGCCAACATGGCCGCTAGATAGGTTTTTCCCGTTCCCGCTGGGCCAATGCAAAAGGTTAAATCATGGTTGCGAACCGCCTTGACATATTGACGCTGACGAAAGGTTTTCGCGCGAATATCCTCACCGCGACGGGTGCGGGTGAGAATATCATCTCGTAAATCTCTGAGTTCATCTTGTCGCCCCGTATCCAGGGCATGAATCGCTGTGTTAATATCCACATCAGCCACCGGCTTGGCCACTTTCCAAATCGGTGAGAGAATTTGAATCAGTTGCTCACAGCGTCCGGTTTGGCTATCCGTTCCCGAGACAAAGAGTTCTTGACCCCGTAAGACTAAGGTAGCGCCGGTTTGCTGCGCTAGGGTTTTGAGATTGACTTCCTGCTGTCCCACCAAGGCGAGGGCGCATTCAGGACTGTAAAGATCGATGGTGAGTCGGGGGGTCATATCCTAGGGATAGATATTTGGCAAGATTTGGCAATTCAGACGGGAGGCTTCTTATCGACACTTAAAAATAGGCAAAATTTATTAGCGATAACCTTATGGGGCAATGCTTTTGGTTGTCTTGAGTGTCCTACTTCGTGTGACTTTCGACGGCTTAGGGAGAAATGGAAACAGAGACTCGGCTTAGTTCCAGTGTAGAGCCATTTTCAGTATGGCATGAGTCTACACTTGAAAAAAACCGAGTCTAGCCGAGAAACTTGGAGATAGCCGCCGCTATTAGGCGCTAGCTTCGCTCGTTTCAGCTTCAGTGGCTTCTGCTTCGCTAGATGCAGCTTCAGTCGTTTCAGCTTCAGTGGAAGCCGCCGGGGTTGCGGCGGGAGTTCCGGCGGGAGTTCCGGGTTTGGGGCCAACAAGCTCAGCGCGACGGAGGATGTCGCGAACGGTATCCGTGGGTTGTGCGCCATTGTTAAGCCATTTGAGCAGTTCTTGACTGTCGAGGCGCGTCTCGCCGCTACGGGGGTTGTAGAACCCGAGTTCTTGCAGAGGACGACCATCGCGACGAGCCGAACTCTCCATGGCTACGATACGATAACTGGCTTCTCTTTTTTTACCGAGGCGTTTGAGTCGAAGTTTAATCATGTGTGCAAAAGTTGGCTATTTCGGGTTTACCCTTCTGTACTAGGATAACTGCAAAAGGTCAGTTCTCTAGTATAAACTGTTTTTTCCCATTGAGCATCCCGGCGATCGCTCGGGACTGGGTTGAAATCATTCCTTAAGGCAGTATAATTGCCCCTAAAGTCGACGATAGCTATGGCACAGCGATATATCCGCGTCCGCACGGCTGAAGGACGAATTTATTATGGCTCTTTGCAAGTTGACCGCAGTGTCAAGATCTTCGATGCACCGCCCTGGCTGAACGGGAAGCCGACCGAGATGACCTGTGCGGCGGAAACCTACGAGTTATTGGCCCCCTGTGCGCCATCCAAGATTGTGGCGGTGGGGAGAAACTACCGCGATCATGCTGAGGAGATGGCGGCGGAGGTTCCCACCGAACCCCTGTTGTTTCTCAAACCACCGACAACGATTGTGGCTCATGACACGGCGATCGTGTATCCTCCTCAATCTGAGCAAGTCGACTATGAAGGGGAGTTGGCCTTAGTGATTGGCGAGACCTGTCAGGACTGTTCCCCGGATGCGGCCTCAGAGTATATTTGGGGATATACGATCGCCAACGATGTCACCGCTCGGGATTTACAACGACGCGATCGCCTCTGGACAAGAGGAAAAGGCTTTAACAGTTTCTGTCCTCTCGGCCCCTGGGTCGTCCGAGAAATCAACCCAGGCGCGAAACTGCAAACCTTTCTCAACGAGGAAGAGAAACCCCGCCAGTCAGCGCAATTAGATCGCATGGTCTATTCCCCGGAGGCCTTAGTCTCTTATATCTCCCAAATCATGACCTTGTTACCGGGAGATGTGATCCTAACCGGAACGCCGAAAGGGGTGGGTTCCTTGCAAGTCGGCGATCGCGTGCGCGTGGAAATCGAGGGAATCGGCGCCTTGGAGAATCCCGTGATTCCCAAGCCAACTCCCCCAGTGCAGATCTCAGAGTCAGCTTAAAACACCTGAGAATTGGCCGCATCAGAGATTCCCGGAAGTTCGGGATATTGTCCCCGCAGACATTGCACGAGACTAAAGCCAACCGCGGCGATGGTTCCCAAGAATAGGGTATTGACGAGGGTTTCTAACAGCAATGGCGCACCAGATTGTAACCCAGATCCGAACAGACTCAGAATGAGGCTGCTAATCGAGAGAATAATCGTCAGCAGAACCGCCTGCATCCCGTTAAACCGAACAAAGCGGTTGAGACTATCATTGCGAACCACCGCAAAGAAGAGGACAAAGAAGAGAATCAGCCGCCCGAAAGGGATAGCATTATAGAGTTGAATGACCGGAATCAGGGGGATAAAGAGAACCTGGAGGATGGGAAATTGGCGAAACAGGAAGCTACCAAAGCTGAGGCCTTCCATCAGGGGAACCAGATACACGGCGGCCGCGCCGAGGCGATCGCGCCAGCTAAAATTAGAAGGGCTGTTCATAAAACACTCAAAAATCGATACATTAGTCGTGAGGCCAGTCTCTCCATCCTATCGGAATTCAGTGATCCAGGTGTTGGTAAGCCGCATCCGAGACAACCGGGAGATCCGGATATCGCCCAAACGCCGTTTGGATAATCGCGTAGAGAGATCCCCCAAAAACGGCTAAGAAAACCATATTCGCAATCACCGCCACAAGAAGATTTCCCGATCCCGCCGCCGTTTGCAGAGGAAGTCCGATGAGTTGGCTAACAATGGCGATTAGGGACAAGCCGATTTTGATAATCAGGGCCTGCATCGTATTGAAGCGCAAAAAATGACTGAGATTGCGGTTGCGAACCACCAGCAGGAACAACGCAAAGAAAATAATCAGTCCACCGAAGGGAACGCCTTGGACAAATCCCCCGTAAAGCATCAGCAGGGGAGAGAGGGGAATTAAGATGAGCTTAGCCAGCAGTGGCATCAGATCGAACAAGTAGCCACCATAGCGGATCGATTCGAGTAGGGGTAACAGATAGATGACACAGGCTAGGATGCGATCGCCCGGAGTCTGTGAACCTCGCCGAGTCATAGGAATATCTCCAATGGGGGGGTAAGTTTCTTACTATGGTAATCGATATGCCATCTGACCCGATTGGCCGCCTAGGACTTCATCAAACTCAGGATCATGCAACCCCTCACCCATGTCACGAGATACCTGGCCAACTCAGCCTTGGCCCTATTACTCATCACTAGCTGTTCCACACCAGAACCTCCCCCAGACACCCGTTCAGACACCACCCCAGACGCAGACAGAACCGATCTCGCAGCAACCCCCACCCCCGACTCATCCTCCCCGAACTCAGATCAATCCCTGTCCTTAGACCAAGATTGGCAGCAAACCACCATCATTGACAACTTAGAACATCCCTGGGGATTAGCCTGGCTTCGGGACGGAACCCTGCTGATTACGGAACGGCCCGGACGTTTACGCATCGTCCGCGACGGCGTATTAGATCCCACCCCAGTCTCCGGAGTTCCCGAGGTGTTGGCCCTCAATCAAGGGGGATTACTCGATATTGCGGTCCATCCCCGCTTTGAAGAAAACGCCTTAATTTACCTCACCTATTCTCATGGAACGCCGGATGCAAACCAAGTCCAAGTGGCGCGAGGGGAGTTGCAGGAAAACCGGTTAGAGAATGTGGAGGTTATTTTTGAGGTCTCTTCCCCCAAAACAGAGGGACAACATTTTGGGTCCCGGATGGCCTGGCTTCCTGACGAAACCCTACTGGTGAGTATTGGTGATGGGGGAAATCCGCCGCTGGAACTCGATGGGGAGTTGATTCGCACCCAGGCCCAAAATCGCGATAGTCATTTGGGGTCAATTGTACGTCTCAACGACGATGGGTCAATTCCTGAGGATAATCCCTGGGTTGGAGACGCTGACAGTGACCCAGCGATTTGGAGTTACGGCCATCGCAACATCCAAGGCTTAGCCGTCGATTCGCAAACGGGTGAGATTTGGTCAACGGAACATGGGGCCAGGGGGGGTGACGAGTTGAATCGGATTCAAGAAGGCGAGAATTACGGTTGGCCCTTGGTGACGCACAGTGAGGAATATACAGGAGGTGCGATTTCAGACCGCCAAACCCATCCCGATATGGTTGACCCAGAGGTGGTGTGGACTCCGGCGATCGCCCCCTCGGGGTTAGCGATCTATCATGGAGATCTCTTTGCTGGCGGGTTGGTCTCCCAAGCGGTGCATCATATTCAGTTAGATGAGTCGGGTCAGGTGACGGACCAACGGGCGATCGCGATCGGTCAGCGGGTTCGGGATGTCCGCGACGGCCCGGATGGTCATCTCTATGTGTTAACGGATGCGCCGCAAGGCCAGTTAATTCGACTCGATTAAGTGTGGAATACACCCAGTTGGAGGAGCCTTTTTAATGAGGGTCATTGCACGGCGACGGTTGCGGGAGTTTTGGGAAAATCATGCCGATGCAGAACAGCCATTAAAAGCATGGTTTCATGATGTGGTTCGGATGAACTGGCAGAGTCCAAACGATATCAAGCAGATTTATGCAAATGCAAGTATTATTGCGAACAATCGGGTAGTCTTTAATATAAAGGGTAACGATTACCGTTTAATCGTCCATGTTCGTTACGACCTCGCAATCATTTTTATTCGCTTTATCGGGACTCATGCTGAGTATGATCGTGTTGATTCTGCAACAATTTAAGGATATCGATTAATGTTGAATTTAAAACCCATCAAAACCAAGGCTGATTACGAGCAAGCGTTATTAGAAATAGAAAGCTTGTTTAATGCTCCCTTGGGAACACCGGAGGGCGATAAGTTGGAAATCCTAGTCACCTTGGTAGAAGCCTATGAAGAAAAAATGGAGGCGATCGCCTTGCCAGAAGTAAGTGAGCAGACTTTGTATTTTCTAGAATCACGAAATCTTGAGGCTTCACCATTTATTGCCGGTTTGAAGCGCCGAGGTGTGAGTGATCAGGTGATTCAAGAAGCATTGAGTGAATCACTCCCGTAACGTTAAATAACTAAGAATAAACCAATTGTCTCAACTCGATTAAGTCTTAACCTGTTGCTACCTGGACTTCACGGAACATGAGCAAATCCTCTCAACTTCCCCAATATGTCAGTGATTTGATCGCCCTCTACGGCAATGACTACGGAATCTTACTCGGATCAGCGGTGTTCTACGACATCGTAGATCCTGACACAGACTTAGAACAAATTGCACTACGCTGTCAACGCCAGTTTCTCGGACCTGAGTGGTTCGACTCCAAACAAGAAGACTGGCTGGGGGGATGGCTTCTACTCTATCGCCGCCCTGATGGGCAAACTGGCGATATTGTCAAGGAATTTGAAGCCGTTTATGACATCTTCGAGAAAATTCTACACCGGTTCCTGGATCCATTAAACAGTAGTGATGAGGCGATCGCCCGCCAAAAACTGGCGATCGCCTTCGATGACCCGGATGTCAGCGATTTGCGAATCTATGAAATGCACGACCAAGACATCCTCACCGGACGCTTGGTGATTGGCCGTCGTCGCAACGGCGAAACCACCACCCTGATTATTGTCTGTGACTAGACAGGTGACAGACTGACCCGTCCCGAGCCTCTTACATAAGCCCAGCTTATATCTATCATTAGGAAGAGTTTTGTAACAAACCCTTTACAAAGCGTTACAAATTCGTTAAGGTAGTACCAGATTCATACCAATCATATTCACCCAACTACAACACCTGTAGTTACACAGCAATCATTTAACTATGACAACCACACTTCAACAACAGCAATCCGCCTCCCTCTGGGAACGGTTTTGCGGTTGGGTCACCAGCACCAACAACCGCCTTTACATCGGCTGGTTCGGTGTCTTAATGATCCCGACCCTGCTCACCGCCACCACCTGCTTCATCATCGCCTTCATCGCCGCTCCCCCCGTGGACATCGATGGTATCCGCGAACCGGTGGCTGGTTCTCTACTCTACGGAAACAACATCATCTCCGGTGCCGTTGTTCCTTCCTCTAACGCGATCGGACTTCACTTGTACCCCATCTGGGAAGCTGCCAGCCTCGACGAATGGCTCTATAACGGCGGTCCTTACCAGCTCGTGATTCTTCACTTCCTCATTGGCGTCTTCTGCTACATGGGTCGTGAATGGGAACTGTCCTTCCGTCTCGGAATGCGTCCCTGGATTTGCGTAGCGTACTCCGCACCCGTTGCCGCTGCCACCGCAGTCTTTCTGATTTACCCCATTGGTCAAGGTTCTTTCTCCGATGGTATGCCTCTCGGCATCTCGGGAACCTTCAACTTCATGTTGGTGTTCCAAGCTGAACACAACATCCTGATGCACCCCTTCCATATGCTCGGTGTGGCGGGTGTCTTCGGTGGTGCCTTGTTCTCCGCCATGCACGGTTCTCTCGTGACCTCCTCCTTGGTTCGTGAAACCACCGAGAGCGAATCTCAGAACTACGGCTACAAATTCGGTCAAGAAGAAGAAACCTACAACATTGTCGCCGCTCACGGTTACTTTGGTCGTCTCATCTTCCAATACGCTTCCTTCAACAACAGCCGCTCTCTGCACTTCTTCTTAGGTGCATGGCCGGTAGTTGGCATCTGGTTCACCGCCTTAGGTATCAGCACCATGGCGTTCAACCTCAACGGCTTCAACTTCAACCAATCCGTGTTGGATAGCCAAGGTCGCGTCATCAACACCTGGGCTGATGTCATCAACCGTGCCAACCTGGGTATGGAAGTGATGCACGAGCGCAATGCTCACAACTTCCCCCTCGACTTGGCAGCCACTGAAGCGCCTTCGATTAACGGCTAGACCCCTCTCTCTCTAGCCTAGAACTCAAGCGCCTCCTACGGGGGGCGCTTTTGGCGTTGGGGCCTACGATATAGGATGAGACTTGATAATCTTCTAGGAGCCAACATCTTGCTATCTGCAAATGAACTCAACCTTAGCCTTCAACCTAAATAAACCCCAAGATCTCCCAAACTACAGCATCCCCC
The DNA here is from genome assembly GCF_046483825.1 of Sodalinema sp. Classification (NCBI taxonomy): domain Bacteria; kingdom Bacillati; phylum Cyanobacteriota; class Cyanophyceae; order Oscillatoriales; family Oscillatoriaceae; genus Sodalinema; species Sodalinema sp. Next base: position 13,327 of record NZ_JAWOCL010000253.1, on the reverse strand, counting down.
AAGCCGCCCACTACCTGAGGATTCCCGAAGCCACAGTTCGCACCTGGGTTAAAGGGAGACAATATCCAACCAAAGACGGCAACAAAACCTTTCAACCTCTCATCGAGCCTCCCCAAGTTCGCCCCCAACGCCTCAGCTTCATCAACCTATTAGAAATTCATATCCTCCGGGCCTTGCGAACCCAACATAAAATTGACCTAGCGAACGTCCGCACTGCCCTTGACTACCTACAAAGCCAATTTGACCAACCCCATCCTCTCGCTAGCAATCGCTTTCTCACAGATGGGATCAACTTATTTATTGAGCGCTGTGGGAACCTGCTCAACGTTAGTCAAAACGGACAACTGGCCCTGCGAGCTGCCTTAGACTTACATCTCGATCGCATCGAATGGAACGATCGCGGTTTAGCGTTGCGACTGTACCCCTTTACCCGCACTCGGGAAGAACAAAGCCCCAAAATTCTCGCCTTCGATCCGCGAATTGCCTTTGGTCGCCTGGCGATCGCCCACATTGGGGTTCCCACGGATGTTGTGGTTGATCGCTACCGGGCCGGAGAAACCACGCAAGAGTTGGCAGAGGATTACAACTGCGATCTAGCTTCGATTGAAGAGGCCATTCGTTGCGAACTTCCCGCAGTAGCATGACGGGTAAGCCTCCCATCGAGCCAATTGTCTTCTATATTGACCGATGTCTCGGTCGCAAACTAGGGCAAACACTACAAGAACAAGGGCTAACCATTGCACTCCATGATGACCATTTTCCCCCAAATGCTCTCGATGTGGAATGGTTGCCAGAAGTGGGACAACGAGGTTGGGTTGTCCTGACAAAAGATGCTCGGATCAGCCGCAACACCATCGAACGCCTAACAGTTGCCACCTACAACATTCGTATGTTTGCCTTAACCTCTCAGAACTTAACCGGCGACGAGATGGCGAATGCTTTTATGGCGGCCATGACTCGAATCGAGCAACAGATCAGACAGCAAGATGCTCCCTTTATCGCCAAGGTCTATCGGGACGGTCGTGTGAAACTGTACCGCGATCGCCCAGCGCTTCTCGATGAACTCCAACATTAGAACTCAAGCGCCTCCTGCGGGGGGCGCTTTTGGCGTTGGGGCCTACGATATAGGATGAGACTTATTGAGGCTGTTTAACTATGACTCGACAACTGACGATTAACTATCCTGAGACCTTTCCTGATGCATTAGGTCAGAGCCAAGAGCAATTTGAACAAGCAGCTAAATGGGCCATGGCGGTCAAGTTATTTGAACTGAAACAACTTTCCTCAGGAATGGCTGCTATGTTATTGGGGGTAGAGCGGACCACATTTCTCTTAAAGTTGGCGGATTATGGTGTACCCATGATCGATTTAGATGAGAGAGAACTACAGTCTGATCTAGACAATGCCTGAGACTCGAATCATTGCGATCAATACATCTCCTTTAATTGCTTTAGTGGCTGCTCTAGGAGACTTACGGCATCCTCCTCAAAGCTAAGCAATACTATCCTGAGTTGTCGGTACGGGGGGCGATCGCCAAGATGCTCAACCACAACATCCGTCTGAGTCAAACCGTCATCGACTTTGCCCTACAACAAGCCGGGGAGGATGCCTGAAGCTCTCTAGGGGTGAGACGATTATATAGGTTTAACTTATATCTATCATTTCGCCATTCCCTCATCCAGCTAACCATGACTGCCCCCCATAAGATACAACAGGGCCATGCGAACAGCGACACCACTGGTCACTTGAGCCTGAATCAGACTCAACTTAGGGTCATCCATCACATCAGAACTGAGTTCAACGCCGCGATTCGTTGGGCCGGGGTGTAGAAGTTTGACCTGAGGCTGACAGCGTTTGAGGCGATCGCGCGTAATGCCAAACGACTGATGATACTCTCGCAAACTGGGCAACAGATGGGCCGTCATCCGTTCTCGCTGTAGCCGCAGCGTCATCACAAAATCCGCCCCCTGCAACGCCTCATCGAGATCCCAATGTAGATGCAATCGCTCGGGATGATACGCTCCCATCGCTTGGGCAAATAACTTTGGCAGTAACGTGGGGGGTGCCGCTAGGTGAACCTCCGCCCCACTGGTGGTTAAACTCCAAATGTTCGATCGCGCCACCCGTGAATGCAAGATATCCCCAACAATGGCGATTTTCTTACCCTGCAAACAGTCAGTTCGGGGATTGTCACGATCTAAATGAGCGCAAATCGTAAATAAATCCAACAAAGCCTGAGAGGGATGTTCATGGAGGCCATCCCCGGCATTGAGGACTCCCACATGAGTTCCGAGGCGTTCCATCTCGCGGGCAATCACCTGAGGAACCCCCGCCTGTTGATGGCGTATTACCATCATGTCCGTCCCCATCGCCAGATAGGTCTTGGCAGTATCTAAAATGGTCTCTCCCTTCGTTAACGAGGAGTTTCCCGGCGCAAAATTAAGAGTATCGGCCGACAGACGCTTCGCCGCCAACTCAAAGCTACTGCGAGTGCGAGTCGATGGCTCAAAAAATAAGTTGGTCACGACCCGTCCCTGCAACGTGGGGACTTTCTTGGTCCGTCGAGATAACACTTCCCGAAAACTTGCGGCTGTGCGTAACACCGTGTCGTATTCAGGAACAGAGAAGTCTTCTAAGGACAGGATATGTCGCCGAGTCCAAGGAGGGGTCGCTATGGCAGTCATTAGAGAAGGTTACATTATGCGCGCTAACAGTATCAAATCATATCTGGTGTTGTTCCTCACCGGGGCGATCGCCAGCCTGGCCCTCACCGATTCCGCCCAGGCCCAACGGCGGTTTGGTTCCCCCCGCAGTAACCAACCCCTAATCACCGACACCGAACCGAGTTCCCCAGAACCTCCCCGAACCCCCTCAGAGGCCAACGGAAATCCCAACGACATCGAGTTAACGCCTGATAATCCCAATCCCCAAGAACCGAGTCTCGATCAGCAAAGCCTCACAGTCACCGTCTATCGTCCCGACCTCTTTTGCGAGAACCTCATCCCCCGAACCGAACAAGTTTCTCCTGAACAACCCACCGAAGGGGCGATCGGTCATGTTCTCAAAGATTGGGCACAAGGAGAGTTTCGTCTGGCTGGCTATCGCGTACAGCGGGACGACCTCACCGGGGTGGTGAATGTGGATTTACGCATCGCCCCCGACGCACCCCGCCGTTGGTCCTCTCTCTCAACCTGTGAACAATTTTCCCTCCTGGGGAGTTTACGCAGCACACTCCTGGAAAACCCTGAACTGGATATTGCTGGGGTGGAGTTCACCAGTCAGGGACGACCGTTGGTGTTTTGAAGAAGGGAACAGGGAACAGGGAACAGGGAACAGGGGGGGAGAAGGCAAGAGAGAAGATGTGGGGGCGTCCCCTTGGGGCTGTACTCTTCGGGCAAGAGGCTATGAACTGTCCCTGGCTTGCCTGTATCCTGAGAACAAGAGCAATTTGCATTAACATATCCCCTTGACCATGAATCAGGAGTTACAGGAGAGACAACGGGCCGCCGGGGCCATCACCGAGGAGATCGCCCCAGGAGTGACGGCGGCGGTGAGTTTCAACAATGACGGCGACGCTTTCAAGGCGGCCCAATCCGGGGTAGCCCTGTACGATCGCACCCCCTGGGGACGCTTAGAACTCACGGGAGGCGATCGCCTTCGCTTTGTCCATAATCAAAGTACCAATGAGTTTAACCAACGGCAGCCGGGAGACCTCTGTGAGACAGTATTTGTCAACAACACAGCCCGCACCCTCGACCTGGCCACCGCCTACATCACCGATGAGGCCGTCATTCTCTTGGTTTCCCCCAGTCGCCGCGATACCCTCTTTCAACTCTTAGACCGCTATATCTTCCCCGCCGATAACGTCGAATTGCGCGATCGCACCTCAGAAACGGCCTGTTTTAGCCTCATCGGTGACAGTAGCCCTCAACTCCTGCAAAAACTCGGTCTTTCCCAAGAGATTCCCCCAGGACAACATCGCCTCCTCAGCCTAGACCATCTCCCCGATTCCCCCCAAATTCGCATCGGGGCCAGTAATGGCCTCAACCTCCCCGGTTATACTCTCCTCTGTGACGCGGACCAAGCTGCCAGCATCTGGAACGCTTTGCACGAAAACGGGGCCACCCCCCTCGGAGAAAAGGTTTGGCAGCAACTACGCATTCAACAGGGACGACCGGCCCCCGATGCGGAACTAACCCTGGACTACAATCCCCTAGAAGCGGGACTCTGGGATTATATTTCCTTCGACAAAGGCTGTTACATCGGCCAAGAAACCATCGCCCGTCTCAACACCTATCAAGGGGTCAAACAACAACTCTGGGGACTCCGCCTCAGTGAGTTCGTAGACCCCGGAACCCCGATTCAGGTGGAGGACACTAAAGTCGGAACCCTCACCAGCATCGTCGCCACAGAGGACGGCTATCTCGGCTTAGGCTATATTCGCACCAAAGCTGGAGGGGCTGGCTTATCGGTTCAAGTCGGGTCCAGTGAGGCCACGGTGATCGACGTTCCCTTCCTCTCCCGAGGCTACCTCACCACCGTCGAGAAATAGTTGGGTTAGGTTCTCCCTGTTCCCTGTTCCCTGTTCCCTGTTCCCTTCTTTTGCCTCTTGCCTCTTGCCTCTTGCCTCTTGCCTCTTGCCTTTCTTCCCCTATGACCCATCTACTCATCCCTGCGGCGGGCGTTGGTCGCCGTATGGGCAGCGATCGCAATAAACTCTTACTTCCCCTCCTCGACGAGTCGATTCTGGCTTGGACTCTCAAAGCGGCTGAAGCGGCCGAAGCGATTACCTGGATTGGCTTAATTTGTCAACCCTATGACCGCGACGAGTTTAAGGACATTCTCAGTCAACTGGCCCTCCGTAAACCCGTTCACTTGATTCAGGGAGGAGAGACACGTCAGGAGTCGGTTTATAACGGTTTACAAGCCCTTCCTGAGGATGCCCGCCATGTCTTGATTCATGATGGGGCCAGGTGTTTGGCGACGCCGGATCTCTTTAACCGCTGTGCCAAGGAGGTTCAGACTTGTCCCGGACTCATCGCCGCGATTCCGGTTAAAGATACCATCAAAGTCGTCAACGATGACTTAGAAATCCAGGATACCCCCGATCGCCGTCGTCTCTGGGCCGCCCAAACCCCCCAAGGCTTCGAGGTGGCCACCCTCAAGGCTTGCCACGATCGCGGCCGGCGAGAGGGTTGGCAAGTTACGGATGATGCGGCATTATTTGAGAAATGCCAGCTTCGGGTTCAAATCGTCCCCGGAGAAGACACGAACCTGAAAGTCACCACCCCCATCGACCTCACCATCGCCACCTTTGTCCTCAACCACCGCGATCGCCAATCTTAACCCCACAAACGACAACAGATCGATTAAGCTAAAAAACGGATTCCCCCAATCCCTTCCCAAAACCAGAGTAAGAGAGGGCAGCACTTGCAGTACCCCCGACTCGTGCCTCTTGCCATCCCCTCTTGGGAGGGGTTAGGGGTGGGTTATGCCTCTTCCCCCTATTCCCTATTCCCTGTTCCCTGTTCCCTGTTCCCTGTTCCCTGTTCCCTTAACAAACCTCCTATGCCACGGACACAACGCAACGACAATTTCATCGATAAATCCTTTACGGTGATGGCAGATATCATCCTCAAGATTCTGCCCGCTAAACAATCGGCAAAAGAAGCCTTTGCCTACTATCGTGATGGGATGTCCGCTCAAGCCGATGGTGAATACGCCGAGGCCATGGACAACTACAAAGAAGCCTTAAAACTCGAAGATGACCCCAACGATCGCAGTTATATTCTCTATAACATGGGTCTGATTTATACGAGCAACGGCGACCATGACCAAGGGCTAGAAAAATATCATGAAGCCCTAGAGTTAAATCCTCGGATGCCCCAAGCCTTTAACAATATCGCGGTAATTTATCAATATCGAGGAGAACGGGCGAAAGAAGAGGGAGATTTCGATGCCTCTGAAGCCTTTTTTGATAAAGCCGCCGACTATTGGAAACAGGCGGTTCGCTTGGCCCCCAACAACTACATTGAAGCGCAAAACTGGATGAAAACGACGGGTCGTGCCTCGTTAGATGGCTTCTAAAAGTCACCCCAATCTAACAGAAACTCACCCCAAAAAACAGGTCACATTGCTTTTTAATTCGAGAAATTACCATGAGTCAATTTAATCGTGATGATGTCAAAAAAGTCGCCCATTTGGCTCGTTTACAATTAACAGAAGCTGAAGAAACTCAGTTTGCTGGTCAATTAACTGGGATTTTGGACTATTTTGAACAGTTGGAAGAGTTGGATACGGAGAACGTAAAACCGACCGCCCACGCCATTGATATGCGAAATATCACTCGCGTTGATCAGCAAGAATCTTATCCTCATCGGGACGATTTGTTGGAGTCCGCCCCCGACCGTGAAGATACGTTTTTCAAAGTTCCTAAAATTATGTAGTTTGTGATGTAGTTTGTGATGTAGTTTGTAATGTAGTCTGTTGCGGTTGGCGATGGCGTTGGCGGAATTGTTCCTCGCACACCGCATCGAGGAATGGTTGGGCCAGGGATTGGAGATGACGATCGCCCCTGTCATCGGAGATGGCCCTAATGGCGATCGCCTCGGGACTGGGGGAGTGAACCGAGAAGCCGAGATGACAGAGGCGTTCCAAGCCAATCTCTAGGGGGCGATCGCCGATTCCTAGTTTCTGCTGAATGACTTGCCGTGAGCGGGTTTCACCGGTTCGACTAAGATATTTGGCGATCCCAATTAAGGTTAACCAGGTTTGCTGACTGGTTTCGGCTAACTGGTCCATCGAGACGGGGTCGCCGCTGGCTTGGCCCCAATCCGGCCGGGACATCTCCAAAGCAATAGACTCGCCGCTGGGACGCACATCAATCAGACGGACTTGATATTTTGGAATTTTGGCTGAGGTTTTCCAGTTGGTGTTGACGTCGAGTTCAACAATGACATCACAGGGACTTGGGGGAAGTTCCTCTTTGTAATGACCCCACCAGATTCCCGGAAAGCCCTGATCACAACTGGCGTCTTGCAGTTGGAAATGGGTAATCAGATATTGCAACTTCTGACCCTTGACTCGCAGTTTCCGGTGATAGACCCCCTGAAACTGGCATTGTCGCAGCAATAAACGAGGGACCGGGTTGCCCATTCCACAGGGTTCGAGGTGTCGTAACTCGTCCAATAAGCCTTGTCCTAGGTCCGCAACCGTTACCTCTAAGTCATAGTTGAGGATCGGTTGAATCCCACCAAAACGTCCAAGATGTTGCAAGAGTTGTTGATTGAGGGCTTCTCGTAACAGGGGCAGATTCTCTAGGGGAAGGCTTAACCCAGCGGCGAAGGGATGGCCGCCAAAGCGATGTAACAGATGAGATTGACGGTTGACTAACTCATAGAGATCTAAACCCGCCACAGATCGGGCCGATCCTCGGGCAAAGGGAGGGTCACTAAAAGGGTCTTCGCAAAGTAAGAGGGTTGGACGACCCCATTGGCTGGCGATTTGGCCGGCGACTAAGCCTAAAACTCCCACATCCCATTGGGGATCGCTTAAGACAATGACGCTGGTGGTGGAGAGATCAATCTGTTCGAGTTGCGTTTCTACGCTTTGCAAGACTCGCTGTTGGACTTCTTTGCGGCGATCGTTGGCTTCGTCGGCTTGTTGGGCCAGGAGGCGGCTGCGATCGCCATCTCGGGAGGTCAACAACTCCACACAAAAGCTGGCATCTCCATAAATGCGACTGACGGCGTTGATGCGTGGCCCGATACCAAAGGAAATATCGGTCGGGCGATCGCCGTGGGCTTGACAACGTAATAACAGTTCTGTCACCCCTGGATGGGTGGGTGTTGTCAATTGTCGTCGCAGTTGCTGGAGTCCCCGTTGGGCTAAATAGCGACAATCTCCCCGTAACTCCACTAAATCGGCAATCAAACCGATGGCGACCAAGTCTAGGAGACTCTCTAAGGGCTGTTGGGGAATGTCCGGTTGGGCGGCGTAGAGGGCTTCAACTAATTTATAGGCCACCGCCACCCCCGATAAATGATGGAGAGGATGATCCGACGGAAAATGACGAGGGTTAATGAGGGCAGTGACTGGGGGCCGTTGTGGTAACAGAGTATGGTGGTCGGTGACGATGATATCGATGCCCAACTCGGCGGCGTATTGGATTTCGTCGAGATTGGTACTTCCCGTATCGCAGGTGACGATGAGGTGAATCCCCGCCGCCGCTAACCGCTCAATTCCGGGCCGATTGAGTCCATGCGACTCGGTGAGGCGATTGGGGATGTAGTAGGACAATTGTGGGGAATCTGGACCACGGTCGAAAAATTGCCCCAGTCCTTCCCAAAGAACTGACGTGGCCGTTACTCCGTCCGCATCGAAATCACCCCAGATGGCCACCTGTTCCGAGTGGGCGATCGCTTGTTGCAGACGGGCGATCGCCTGCTGCATTTCTGCCCCAAATGCAGCCGCAGCAGTCGGTCGGTAGTGGTCTGCATCGAGGAACCCGGGTAGGCCCGAGAGGTCTCGTTGGTCTCGATTCCAAAGGAGTGTTGCCAAGCGTCTCCCCCCAGTAGGGGCGTACCGTTGCACCGCTCGTACAAACTCATCCGGTGGCGAGTTTGGGGTGCTACAGTGCCAAAAGGCTGGGGGATGTGACCGCTCCATTTACTCTCTCCACGTCGTCCACTGCCTCTCATTAACCGTTGTGTTTGAATGTCGAGAAGGAGTCGGAGGGGTTGAAATGACCGGGGCGGCCATCGCTTCGCTGGCACTCACCTGAGGAATTTGGGAAATGTCACCGTCACCATCGAGGTTGGTGAGATCCAGGGAGGGGTCATTCTCGGGGGAAGCGGTTGGCGGCCGGCGGTATCTCTGGGGCGATCGCGGGTCCCGAAGCCGGCATTTTTTGATAGAACTAGGACGTTTTGGACAAATGTTGAAGCCTTGACCGAGATGAGCCGCATCTAAGGTCATCCTCACGGACTCGGAGACATCCCGCAGCAGGAAGTTACAGCTTGCATTCTCCGCCTGACGACGCAGTTCGATGAGTGAGGCCAGGCCATTGCGATCGATATGGTGAATATCACCGAGATCGACAATCCAAGTTTTTTGACCCGCCGCAATGGTCGTCAGGAGTTGTCCCAACTTCCGTTTCAGTTTGGCGGCACCATGGGCGTTGAGTTTTCCGTGGGGTCGGAGGACGATGGCCATCGCCGGTTTTGCACTCCCTCGATTGGGCAATCAGGTCTAAAACAACGGTTCAGAATGGTTAAGAAGGGTATTTCCTTGGCTTGAGACCCCAAATAAAGACGTCAGTCAACCAGGTGCATCCATCGTACCGTGAAATTTTGTTGGCTTTTAGGCTGTTTTCGATAACTTTGTCAAAGTTTCATAGAACTTTTAGCTTAGCTTTGCAAACTGGCTCGATTTTAGGGGGGATGGGCCAACCCATTCTCGATTTCGGGGGATTTATGTTGACTTAAAAATCAACATTTGTTACACTAAAAGAAGTTGCACCCCCAATCTCAAGTTACGATCGCCAACTCCCCATCAGCGGGGACGGTCTTCTAAGATAGGGAAGCTCTGCTGATCTAAGCCAACATGACCAGACTTCAATATCGACTGATGATCGGTGTCGCCAGCCTCAGTGTGGCGATCGCCATGTCCCTATCCGGGCCACTCCAGGCCAGCGACAAGGGTCCCACCCTTGTCACCTGGCAACCCAATGTCTTAGAAGCCATTATCCTAGGAATGGTGCAAGGATTAACGGAATTTATCCCCATCAGTAGTTCCGCTCACCTAAAAGTGGTCCCTGAATTTCTCGGTTGGGGCGATCCGGGGGCCTCCTTCACCGCCGTGATTCAACTCGGTAGCATCGTGGCCGTAATTTGGTACTTTTGGGCCGATTTAATTCAAGTCTTTGGCGGTGGCCTGCGAGCGATTCGCGATCGCAACTACCAAAGCGAAGACTTTAAAATTGCCCTGGGCATTGTCATCGGAACCTTTCCCATTGCCATCATTGGCTTAGTCATCAAATTTGGCTTTCGGGAGTTTTATGAAATCACAGCCCGCAGTTCGGTGGTGATTGCGATCGTCTCCATTGTTATGGGACTATTACTGGGACTGGCCGAACGCTTTTGTCGTCACAAACGCAACTTTGAACAACTCAACACCCGCGATGGCATTCTGATGGGATTCGCCCAAGCCTTAGCCCTAATTCCCGGCGTTTCCCGGTCCGGTTCAACCATGACCGCCGGGCTATTTTTGGGCTTAGAACGGGCCACCGCCGCCCGGTTTTCCTTCCTCTTGGGCTTGCCGGCCATCACCCTAGCCGGACTCGTCGAAATGGGCGATGTGATCGAGGCCACTCAGGAGGTGGGCCTGTGGCCCCTAACGGCCGGTATCCTCTCAGCGGGCATCTTTTCCTATCTCGCGATCGCCTGGTTAATCAACTATCTCAAAACCCAGAGTACCTGGCTCTTTGTCTGGTACCGAGTTGCCTTTGGGATTGTGATTTTAGTCGGGCTAAACATGGGCGTATTGCAACCGTAATACCAGACCTTAAGCTGTAACTGTGATGAGACAACCTGCCTCCATCCCCGTCGGGATTTCCGACTTATATAGCCTCAATGGACAACGCATCACCCTCAGTCAAGAACTCGGACGAGGTGGAGAAGGGAGTATTTATGCCATTGCCGAACATCCCCAGTGGGTGGCCAAGCTGTACCATGCCAACAAACTCACCCCTAACGGCCTAGCGAAGCTGCATTTGAGTTTACGCTATCCGCCGCAAAACCCCGCCATTGCCGCTCCCGTTGACTTGTTACTCAATCATCGAGGTCAAGTCTTGGGGTTTATGATGCCACGGGTTCCCCAAGGCTACCCGCTGCACGATCTCTATACGCCTCGCAGTCGTCGTCAGAAACTCCCCTTTTTCACCTATACCCATCTGCATCGAGTGGCCCGCAATCTCTCCGTGGCCGTGTCGGCGTTGCATCATCGCGGCTATGTCATTGGTGATGTCAATGAGTCCAATATGTTGGTGAATCCTTCGGCGTTGGTGTTTCTGATTGATACCGACTCCTTCCAGATTCGCGATCGCCTCTCTGGGGTGGTCTACCGTTGTGGCGTGGGGAAACCTGAGTTTACGCCACCGGAATTGCAGGGTAAACGCTTCGATCGCTGCGATCGCACCCCGGCCCAAGATGCCTTTGGCGTGGCGGTTCTGATTTTCCAACTGCTGATGGAAGGAACCCATCCCTTTGATGGAGTCTATCTCAAATCCGGTGAACCGCCCTTAATTCAAGATCGCATTTTAGCCGGTTACTATCCCTATGGCCAGCGTTCTGTGCCTGTGCGGCCCAAACCCTTTGCCCCGCCGTTAACGACCCTGCATCCCCAGCTACAGTCCCTATTTTTACGCTGTTTCGAGACGGGCCATCAGCGTCCCGAGTACCGTCCCACTGCCGATGAATGGGCCGTGGCCTTGACTCAAGCCGAACAGTCTCTCATCTCTTGTCAGCGGAACCCTCGCCATCGCTATGGAAGCCATTTGGCCCGTTGTCCCTGGTGCGATCGCACTGAAAAACTCGGCGGACGAGATCCCTTCCCTGGCCCCAATACCATCGTGCCACCCGTCCCGAAACGGCGATCGCGATCCAAACCCAAACCGCCGCGACGGGTTGAACCCACCATCTACCAGGCCCCACCTCGCCGCTTCGCCCGGCCCAAAAAACCCTTTCGCCGCAATTCTCGTCCTTGGCAAGTGATTATCGGCGGCACTCTCTCCTTAATTCTCGGCTATGGTGGCTATCAACACTGGCAGATGGAACAAGGCCGACAGATGAAGGTGCAAGAAATTGCTCAACTGTATGGTAGCGGGCAATATGAACGCTGTTTACAGGCGGTACGACAGGTTCCGTTGTCTGTGCGGGAGCGAGTTCAATCTCTCGGCGATCGCTGTCATCTCGGACAGGCCCGACAATTGGTGCGTTCAGGTCAGTTTAGCGGCGCCTTGGCTGAGTTACGACGAGTTGATGATCCGACTCTGGCTCAAGACACCATCGCCCATCTTCATCAGCGGATTACCTCGGGACTCCTCGACGAGGCCCAAGCGTTTTATAACCAGGGCAAGCCTGAAACCGCTCTGGCGGTGTTAGACCGGGTTCCTCAAGGGACCCTCAGCCCCGAGCAACGGCAGGATTTAGCTCGTCAATGGCAACAGGGGTGGGAGGCAAATCAACGGCGATTTGAGGCGGCTCAGGCGGCGCTTGGGGAGCAAAATCCTCAAGGGGCGATCGCCCAAACTCAGGAGTTGACGACAGACCATTGGCAGGAACAGGGGCAAGACCTCCGCGATCGCGCCTATGGGCAACTCGTTAACCAGGCTCTGAGTGAGGATAACCTCAGTCAAGCCGAAGCATGGCTGGAGAAGATCCAAGATTCCCGTCAACGTAACCGCCTCGCCTCTCGACTGGGGACTCTGCGCGATCGCCTAGAGTATGAAGCCAACCGCGAGTCCCTACAACAAGCCTGGGCCGCCCTCTATGATGGGGATTTCCAACTGGCTCAAGAGCGGATGAGTCAGTTCAGTGGTAACGTCAGCCAACTTGACCGCTTCGGCGATGAACGGCCCGAACGTCTCCGCCAAGCTCTCTCGAATTATCGTCAATTGCAAACTTGGTTGATGAGCGACGATTGGCAACGAGCCAATACTTGGACTCGTCAACAACTACAACGCTTCGCCAGTCGGCGCGTCTCCTGTCAGGAGGTTCAACTGTTAGATCAACTTTGGAATGAGCAAAGTTCAGGCGAACAGGGGTTGCGGCAACAATTGGAGTATAAACAGGAGCAAGAGATTTTAGGACAACTCAATCTCAGTCTTGAGCAACAGCAACAGTTAAGTCAGATGTATCCCCGGCGGCTCGTGATGGGTCAAACGGGGGCGGATCTCGATTATCGTTTAGCGAATTGTTTGGGTGTGAATTAAGGCTTGTAAATCAAGAGAAGGGGCGATGTTTGAGTTGTATTAAATGGTAGATAAGCAGGATAATTAGGGTTAAGAAAAAACTCAAAATAGCGAATACTAAAAAGATGATACCCGCTGTGGCTCCTTCGATTCCGGCAATATCATATTGACATACTCCCCACTAAGCAAGAGATGGGGATTCTCCGGCTAATCAAACCGACTAAGCGGCTTAACTGACGGTTGGTTTGACAAAGCGATCGGATTGCCAGAAACCCTGGTCTTATGCCCGTTCTTTGTCCATTTAGAGTCGTGGGTATGCCCGACCCCGACTTTTTCTATGTTTTTGGCAGCATTCTC
>NZ_JAWOCL010000241.1:0-4712 GCF_046483825.1 Sodalinema sp. | reverse complement strand
GGAACAGGGAACAGGGAACAGGGAACAGGGAACAGGGAACAGGGAACAGAAAAGATGTAGGGGCGTACCGCAAGTGGCGCGCCCTTTTCTGGCAGTAGGCAGTAGGGTGGGGTGGGTTCCGGTTTGCAATCTTCGGGGCGAAAAATCCCCTCTTGGGAGGGGTAGGGGTGGGTTCCCCTGCCGGAACGAATTACCTAGGCTTTGGGTTACCTTAATGGCAATGGCCGTTGGGGGGCGATAAGTCTTTTTCCATCCTAACAAAAGTTTGGGAGTGCTGGAGGGGGGTTAGGGCGATCGCTGCTGCCAGTCGTGGAGGAGTTCGCGAACTACGCCATTGGTCCAGCCGAAGCCAATCTCATTGGAACTGTAGCCAAAGAGGATCTCAGCGGAGACATCGGCTGAACATCGCTCCACATCGTATTTTTCCACAAGAGTCCCGCTTTTCTCAAACTCCGTGACTACCACGCTGATGAATTTCTCCGTCAGACGGTCCGCCTCATCATGATAACCGTAGCGGCGTAGGCCCTTGATGGCAAACAACTGGAGGGGCGCCCAGCCGAAGGGGGCATCCCATTGGTTCCCCGAGACATGGGTACTGGTGAGGAGTCCGCCTTTGGTCTCAAATTTCGCTAGATTGTCCACTAAGCGTTGGGCTTGTTCGGGGGAGGCGAGTCCGGCCCAGAGAGGCATAAAGGTGGTGACAAACTCATAGGTCCCTCGGGTTTCGGTGCGGAAATTGTAGTCGAAATATAACCCCGTCTCCTCATTCCAGAGAAAGCGATCAATTTCCTGTTGTCGGTTGTGGGCGTATTTCTTCCAGACTTCTACGGAGTCCCAATGTCCCATGAGATGGTGAATTTCGGCGATGTCTCGTTCCATTTGATAGAGGAGGACGTTGAGACAGACGGGGACGTAATGGACGATATCGGCACTAAACGGCCCAAAGCGGTTGGTGATATCAAAGCCTGATTCTCGCATGGAGCGATCGCCCTGATAGAAGAGTTCGGTGAGACTATCACTGTTGCGGTGGTAGAACAAACTCAGGTCATAGGCATCGATGGGATAGTGACGGTAATAGTCTCGTACCCGTTCGTAGTGAGTCCGTCCACGTTCGTCTCGTTCCGAGTTGACCACTTCCGGGGCGGGGGTGGTTCCTCGGGCGTAATAGCGAGAGAGGCCGGTGGAGGAGTTGAGGTGGGGGGGAACGGTCCAGTAGAAATAATAGCGTTCTAGGGCCGGCAGCAGCGATCGCAGCCAATCGCGGTCTTCCGTGTATTCAAACACTTCTAAGGCTCCCCGTGCCAATAACGGCGGATGAGACCTCTCCAACATATAGGATCGGTTGGCGTTTAAGACGGTTCCGTAATGTTCAATCTCGTACACCAGCAAGTCTACGGCGTTTTGGGCCAGTTCGAGTTCTCCATCCCGCAATAGCCCCAAAGCAATAAAGTAACTATCCCAGCCGTAGAGTTCGTTAAAGCGTCCACCGGGAACGACGTAGGATTTGGGCAGATATAACAAACCATGTTCGTCGATCTGATCCATTTCTGGCGGCAGAACCCGTAACTCAATTTGAGTTAACTCTGAGGGGGGCAAAATCTCTTTTAATTCAGCTTGGACGAGATCGCGATCTTCCTGGGGCGAGATATAGACAATCCAGGGAGAACCGGGGGGACGCTCGATTTTACTGTCCTTAGCGGCTTCGAGGATATGGGCCTGGGTGCGGGTGAGGGTTGTCCAGGTATCGCGGATGTAGTCGATAACGGGTTGTAGGCGGGGGCTGTTGGGGAGGAGGGGCATATTAGGGAACAGGGAACAGGGAACAGGGAACAGGGAGGAGGGAATAGGGGGGAGGCAATAGGCAAAAGGGGGGTTAGTCGGAAACCCAGAGGGCGATGGGAAAGTCGGCGAGGAGTTGGCCGACGCTGAGGGTGGTGTGGCGGGAGAGCGATCGCCCGGAAATGGCTTCAACCCAGGTTTGGGCGGCACTTCCGGGGATTTCTACAGCCGTGTTGCCCCAGACGTCGTTGCCGAGGGGAAATTCGCCGGGTTCGACGAGTTCGGTACAGAAGCGGGGGGCGATCGCGATCGCCTGGGCCTCTCCTGATTTTCGCAGAAAGGCCACCACGCGATCGGCGTGTTTGCCGGTAACCCGTAGGGGACGATATTCGCCGCGATCGAATAACTCTCGGTATTGGTGACGGGTACTCAGGAGACGGTGAATACTAAATAGTTTAATCCGTCCATCGCTGGCGTTGTATTTGAGATCGGCCAACAGTCCCGGTAAATCGGCGGCGGCCCAGTTTTGTAAATCGTGTAGCAGTTGGGCTTGGCGGCCATAATCGACGGGACGGCGGTTGTCGGGATCGACTAAACTAAAGTCCCAGAGTTCGGTTCCTTGGTATAAGTCAGGAACACCGGGGGCGGTGAGTTTCAAGAGCGTCTGAGAGAGAGAGTTTAGCATCCCGTAACCGGCGATTTTTTGTTGGAAGGGACGGAAGGCGGCGAGAAACTCATTGTCATCGCCGTCGGCCAGAACTTGGCGGACAAACTCGACAAAGGCCTCCTCATAGTCGGTGTCGGGCCGTAGCCAGGCGGTGTGGACTTTGGCTTCGCGAACGGCTTTGACGACATACTGTTCAACGCGATCGCGGACGTTCCCCAAATCATAGGGATCGAAGGGAAACACCCCCACCAGGGTTTGATAGAGGAAATACTCATCGTTCGTATCGGGACTTTCTGAGTCATCCTGGCGGCGATTTTGGTTGATTTGCTTCCAACTGGTGACCGCCGCTTCCCATTCTTCGGGAAGTTCCGAGAGAACGTTGAGGCGGGCTCGCATATCCTCGCTGCGTTTGGTGTCGTGGGTGGAGGAGGCGTTCATGGATTCAGTCCAATAGGTGGCCTGTTGTTGGTTGAAGCCATGAAACTCCGAGAGCGTAATGCCAAAACGACCGGGAGATCCGCCCACTTCGTTGAGAGAAATGAGGCGATTATAGATATAAAACAGGGTATCTTCGACTCCTTTTGCCATCAATGGCCCCGAAAACTGTTGCATTCGCATCACGAAATGAGTCCATTGGGCTTTTTCAGCCTCACTCATGTCCTCGTCATAGTCTAATAGCCATAACTTTTCAATGAAACTCAATTCGTTGGCCAGTTGCGGTTTTTGCCGTTTCGCCGCCTGAACGGCCCGTTCGATGTGGCTGCGATCGCGGCGATTTAAGCCCGTTGGCGTAATATAGGTGCGATAAATGGGAAACACCACCAACAATTCCTGAATGGCCCGTCGTAAGCCGCCTAAGGTGAAATCACTCGCATAGCGATATTGGCTGGCCAGTTGTTTGAGGAAGTTGGCCAGGTTTTCGATATCTCCGGCGAGATTGGTTTCGGCGATGAGGCGTTTACAGTGAACTTCCAACTCATGATACGACCGCCATTGTCCAGAGAAACGTTGATAAATACGAGTGAAGGCGGCTTCGTTGGCGGTTTGGCAAAAGAGATTGTTGACGGTGTAGAGAAAATCGTAGCCTGATGTGCCTTGAATTGCCCAATCTTCCGGGAGGGTTTCGTTGCCCTCTAGGATTTTTTCGACGACAATATAGGTGTCGCCGAGTTGTTCGGAGAGGCGATCGAGGTATTGTTTGGGGTCATAGAGTCCATCGATATGATCCACGCGAACCCCCTGGAATGAGCCATTTTCGACCAATTTATTGATGTAGCTATGGGTGAGGTCAAAAACCGTTTCTTCCTCGATGCTGACACAAATCAGTTCGTTAATGGTAAAAAAGCGGCGATAGTTGAGTTCTTCTGCCCCCACTTTCCAGAAGGCAAGACGAAAGTATTGATTCCCCAAAATCCGATCTAAACTATCGAAACTATCGGGATTCCCGACCGTTCCATTAAAGGTTTCTACGTTGCGATCGATAAAGGTGCGAATTTCCGGGTTCGATTGATAAAGTTCCCAAATCAACCCTTTAACAAATGCCGCTTGGTCTTTGTATTGACGTTTTTCGGTTTCTGTGATAGCACCTTTAAGGAGATAGAGAACGCCCAAGAGTTTAATAAAATCGGGATGTTCACGCCCGAGAAGTCGCCGCAACTCGCCTAAATTGTGGGTGAGAAGTTCGGTGTAAGACTCAATGCGGAGGGGGAATCGTAACTGATAATAGTTGATGCTTAACCCGGCTTCTGAATACTCAAGTTTGAGTTCACCATTTTCGAGACATTGCCCATAAAAGCTGCCCAGAAATGGGGCGAGGATTTTGCCGTTAATGTCGCGATCAGGATGTTCCCATTGAATGTCGAAAAAGTGATAATACTCGGAGTTTGTGCCGTATTCTAGGACATCGACAAGAAAGGGATTATTACTGTCATAGGCCATATGGTTGGGAACAATGTCTTGCAACCAACTCATCTCACACTCATGGAGTTTTTCAATGAGTCCGCTAAAGGCTTCGGGGCTACCCAATTCGGGGTTTAATACTCGGGGATCGACGACATCATAGCCATGATTACTGCCACTACGGGCTTTAAAAATTGGCGAGGCATAAATCGTTGAGATACCCAGATTATGCAGGTAATCAACGATTTCTCGGGCAGCGTCAAAGCCAAAGTTTGGGTTGAATTGCAGGCGATAGGTGGCGATGGGGGGAGTCATGGTTTTAGAGGGAACAGGGAACAGGGAACAGGGAACAGGGAACAGGGAACAG
>NZ_JAWOCL010000236.1:0-9434 GCF_046483825.1 Sodalinema sp. | reverse complement strand
ACCCCTAACCCCTCCCAGGAGGGGAGAACCCACCTCTTGCCTTTTGCCTCTTGCCTCTTGCCTTTTGCCTCTTGCCATCCCCTCTTGGGAGGGGTTAGGGGTGGGTTATGCCTCTTGCCTTTTGCCTCTTGCCATCCCCTCTTGGGAGGGGTTAGGGGTGGGTTATGCCTCTTGCCTTTTGCCTCTTGCCCTAAAAGCGTTCTCGGATAATAAAGATAAGAAACGATTTGAGGAAAAAGAACGCGGATAAGCCGGAAATGCCGAAGGCAATAAAAGCTGCAATGGGATAGGTTCCTGAGAGAAAAACAGCCCCTGACAGGATAGAAAACCCGGTGATGCAGGCATAGACTAACACCGTTAACATAAGTTGAATCCGCTGCATTTGCCGTTCCATTTCTGGCGAGTTGGTGCGGAATTGAAACTCGCCCCGTTCGAGTCGCCCCTCAAGTTCTCGTAGTAGCACTTCTGCGCGGCTGGGGCGATTGAAGCGTTGATTGATAAAGCCTTTAGCTTGACGGGTAATCTCACCAAACACCTGTCCTCGCCCACTTTGATTCTCAACCACTAAGGTTTTAACAAAGGGTTTGGCGCAACCAATTAAGCTATATTGACTGTCTAACGTTCGGGCAATTCCATCGAGGGTTCCTAGGGCTTTTAAGACAAACGTCATTTGGGCGGGAAGTCGAAACGGCTGCTGTTCAAACATGGTGTAGAGTTCCCGTTTGAGTTCCCCAAATTCTTGAAATTCAATGGGGCGATCGCGAAATCGATCTAGGGCAAACTGTACCAAATTTCGCACGGGAGTCATATCAGAGAGTTCCTCAACTAACCCCATCGAAATCAGCGTTTCGAGGACTTCATCGGTGTCTTTACGCAAGACAGCAAAGAAACTCCGCGTCATTTCGGTTTGATTGAGAGAGTTAATTTCTGACATCATGCCGAAATCATAGAAAATAATCTGTCCTTCTGGGGTAACTGCCATATTTCCCGGATGGGGATCGGTATGAAAAAAACCATCAATTAACAGTTGTTTGAGATAGCAGCCAATCCCCATGACGTTGAGTTCCCGGAGATTGATGCCAATCGATTCTAAGGTTTCTTTATCGTTGATTTTAATCCCCGGTAGATATTCGAGGGTAAGAACCTTAGAGGTGGTATAGCGCCAATAGACTTTTGGCACTAAAATGGTGTCCGACTCTTCAAAGTTTTCTCGAAAACGCTCGGCATTTTTGCCTTCATGAATATAGTCGATTTCTTCGTAAATATAAGTCCGAAACTCGTTGTAAATGGATTGGAGGTCATATTTACGAGTCCAACGAAATAAACGCTCGGCTAAAACAACCTGTTGATAAAGGACTTGAAAATCTAAATTAAAGAGTTTCTCTAAGCCCGGTCGTTGGACTTTCACGACCACATCTTCCCCCGTGTGTAGGCGGGCTTTGTGAACTTGTCCTAAACTGGCGGCTGCAATGGGATGATAATCAAAGTCTCGATAGAGGCTATGGAGGGAATTTTTGAGTTCTTTTTCAATTAGGGCGATCGCCTCATCGGAAGAAAAGGGCGGAACTTTATCTTGCAGTTGGGAGAGGGCGCGGATATATTCGAGGGGTAATAAGTCCCCTCGCGTCGAGAGGGCTTGACCGATTTTGATAAAGGTTGGCCCTAAATCGAGGAGGGTGTTGACTAACCACTGGGCGCGACGTTGACGATGTTTAGAATCACGTTTTCCCCGGAGGCGATCGCAGCCAAGAAACCACAATAGCTTGGCCGTAGCCGCAAAAATTTCCACCTGGCGGGCGAACAGAGAGGTTCGGGTGCGTTGCCAACGCAAGGGTTTCGGAGATGCTTTGACTAACATAGACGGGGATTGAGCGAGGGGATAGAGGGATGGAAACGGCTCAGACCGCTGAGGGGTCTATCTCTCGCCAACGGTTCTTTAAAAACAGGTTGCACTATAGGAAGTGTAGGTGAAAATTGCCCTCAATAGGAGGTCACAGGGATTTCATAGACAACGAATAGACCACGAGACAACTCAAGAGACGAGTGTTGGCGACGTTCCTCATCGAGTCAATGGGATGAACACATCCTGATAGGATGAAGGGCGTTGTTGATGTCAAATTGCCCCCAACTGCTGTGAAGGTTTATTGTTATCACACTCCCGAACTCACCCCGGTTGAGCCAATCCCCGCCTGTGCGGTGGCCATCGATGTTCTCCGGGCCACAACCACCATCGCCACGGTTCTCGCTGCTGGGGCCGAAGCGGTGCAAGCTTTTAGCGATATCGATAAACTCATGGCGGCCAGCGACGGCTGGGACCCCTCAAAACGCCTGCGAGCGGGGGAACGAGGCGGTGCCAAGGTTGAGGGCTGCGATTTTGGCAATTCGCCCCTAGAATATCACCGCGATCGCGTCTTAGGATGTCGTCTGTTCCTGAGTACCACCAACGGAACCCGCGCCCTACACCGAGTCGAAGCCGCGCCAATTCTCCTGACAGCGGCGTTGGTGAATCGCCGGGCCGTGGTGGAGTTTTTGGCCCAAAACCAACCCGAAACCGTCTATTTGGTCGGTTCAGGCTGGCAAGGAAGTTACTCCTTAGAGGATACCGTCTGCGCCGGGGCGATCGTCGCCAGTTTGCTAGAGTCGGGGTCTGTCAGCTTGGCGGAACTGGCCGGAAATGATGAAACGGTGGCCGCCTTGGCGTTATATGAACAATGGCGCGATCGCCTGGTGGACCTCATGGCGATCGCCAGTCACGGCCAACGACTCTTACGACTCAACTGTAACGCTGATTTAGAGTATTGCGCCCAGGAAGATATCCTCGATGTCTTACCCCGACAGCAACAACCCGGCGTTCTGATGGCCCAATCCTAAGCTTAACCCCAAGCTTAGCCCGAAGACCAACCCTAGCCCCCGGCTCTAGGCTGCGATAAAATGCAAGACTGGCCGGGATGATCCTGTGTATTGATTGAGAGTATTGAACAACAATGGCAACGATTAACGAAAATTACCTAAAACTGAAAGCGGGCTATTTATTCCCAGAAATTGCCCGTCGTGTGGCGGCGTTTACGGAGGCGAATCCCGAGGCCCCGATTATTAAATTGGGCATTGGCGATGTCACTGAACCCCTGCCTAAAGCCTGTTTGGACGCCATGTCGAAGGCGGTTTCCGAAATGGGCGATCGCGCCACCTTCAAAGGCTATGGCCCCGAACAAGGCTATGGTTGGCTACGAGAAAAAATCGCCGCCCAGGATTTCCAAGCCCGCAATTGTGACATCGACGCCTCCGAGATTTTTGTCTCCGATGGGGCAAAATGTGACACCGGAAATATCCTAGACATCTTTGGCAAAGATAACCGCATTGCGGTGACGGATCCCGTGTATCCCGTCTATGTCGATACCAACGTCATGGCCGGACATACTGGCCCCGCCAACGACGATGGTAAATATGAGGGGTTAGTCTATATGCCCATTTCAGCGGATAACAATTTCACCGCTGAAATTCCCTCAGAAAAGGTCGATTTAGTCTATCTCTGTTTCCCCAATAACCCCACCGGGGCAACGGCGACGAAAGAGCATTTAAAAGCCTGGGTTGATTACGCACGAGACCATCAAGCCATTATCCTGTTTGATGCGGCGTATGAAGCCTTTATTACCGATGCCAGTTTGCCGCATTCGATCTATGAAATTGAAGGGGCGAAAGACTGTGCGATCGAATTCCGGTCTTTCTCTAAAAATGCTGGCTTCACCGGGACTCGTTGCGCCTACACCGTGGTTCCCAAAACCCTAACCGCCACCACCGCCAGCGGCGAAACGGTCCAACTCCATCAACTCTGGAATCGTCGCCAATCCACCAAGTTCAACGGGGTTTCCTACATTGTGCAACGGGGGGCAGAAGCCGTCTATTCCGAGGCAGGACAGGCGCAAATCAAGGCGTTAGTGGGCTTTTACTTGGAAAACGCTAAAATCATCTGCGATCGCCTCAGCAACGCCGGTTTAACGGTCTATGGGGGCGTGAATGCACCCTATGTCTGGGTCAAAACCCCCAATGGTTTATCCAGTTGGGAGTTCTTCGACAAACTCCTACAAACCGCCAACGTCGTCGGAACGCCGGGGTCTGGCTTTGGGGCCGCCGGTGAAGGCTATTTCCGTATTTCGGCCTTTAACAGCCGCGCCAATGTCGAAGAAGCGATGACTCGTGTGACGCAAAACTTAAAGGTTTAAGGGTCTTCTGGATCTACGGTGGGATTTGTTGCAGGGTATACAAAATTGTAGGGGCGAAAATTTTTTCGCCCCTACGGCAACTTACAACGCCCTTAGGCTTAAACCTGTCTTCTCCTGAATTAATCAATGTACATTCAACGGATTAAACTCAAAAACTGGAGAAACTTCACTGATATTGATGTTCAACTTCGAGAACGAGTCTTCTTGATTGGACCCAATGCTTGTGGAAAGTCCAACTTTTTGGATGTATTTCGCTTTTTGCGGGACATTGCTGACCCCGATGGCGGTGGGTTGCAGCGGGCGGTCAAAGAACGAGGGGGCGTATTGAAACTGCGCTCTCTCTATGCCCGCCGTTACCCCACCATCGAAATTGAAGTTCACCTAGGAGCAGATTTATCCAGTCCGCCTCAGTGGGTTTATAGCATTGGCATCAAAAATCAAAAAGGGGGAGATAACCCTCCAATTTTAGCTTGGGAAAAAGTCTGGAAAAATAACTGTCTAATTTTAAATAGACCGGACAAAGATGATGAAGAGGATGTAAAACTACTGACACAAACTGCCTTAGAGCAACTCCGATTTAATCGAGACTTTAGAGACATTCAAGTTTTTTTTCAATCGACCCTTTACTTACATCTCGTCCCACAACTCCTCAGATATCCCGATACCTTTGAAAGCGCCACTCTGCGGGCAGATCCGTTTGGCAAAAACTTCCTAGAGCGGGTTATCAAAACTCCTGATAAAACCCGCAAAGCTTGGCTGAGCAAGATAGAAGATGCTTTAAAAGTAGCTGTTCCTCAAATGAAGCAGTTAACGGATATCAAAGATGATATGGGACATCCTCACCTGGAAGCCGTCTATGAACATTGGCGACCTAAAGCGGGTAAACAACGAGAAGACCAGTTTTCTGATGGAACCTTACGTCTAATTGCCCTATTTTGGTCATTGTTAGAAACAAAAAACTCGATTCTTTTATTAGAAGAACCCGAACTGTCGCTGAATGCGGCAATTGTCGCCAAACTTCCAGCTATTATTGCTCGATTACAGAAAGGGAAAAAGAGTCAAGTTATTCTGAGTACCCATAGTGCAGATTTACTCTCAGACCCGGGAATTGACGGTCGAGAAGTAATCATGATGCAACCGAAAAAGGAGGGGACAGAGGCTAGAGTCGTTTCTTCAATTCCAGAAATTCGCCAACTTCTTGAAGCCGGACTCACCATTTCAGAGACGGCCTTACCACAGACCGCCCCCCCGAATATACAGCAATTAGAGTTAGAGTTGTGGTCGTGAGTTCAACTCCAATTAACTTAGTCTATGAAGATGTCCTCAGGGGTGCCGTTTTAGATAAAATTTTAGCCCATGTTGAAGCAGACTATGTCGTGGGACTGCGGTTGAGTAAAAATGGGTTTGGCTACATCAAAAAGAATATCAGAGGCTTCAACAAAGCGGCACAAGGGAGTCCCTATCTGGTTTTAACGGATTTAGATCAGACAGATTGCCCCATCACCTTAATTCAAGACTGGTTAGGTGGTCAACCGAAACATCCCAATCTTCTCTTTCGGATTGCTGTGCGAGAGGTTGAGTCTTGGCTTTTGGCAGATCGTCGGGCATTTTCTGATTTTTTTGCCGTAGATTTAGCCAAAGTACCCCAAAATCCAGACCTGGTTGATGACCCGAAACGAGACTTAATCAATTTAGTCAGAACTTCAAAACAAAAAGATCTAAGACAGGCGATTGTGCCAGAACAAGGTAGTACGGCAAAGGTTGGTAAAGACTACAATGCACCGCTGTTGAAATTTATCAGCCAGCCGTGGCGTGTTCGGGAAGCAATGAACCAGTCGAAGAGCCTTCAACGGACTGTTTTCGCCTTAGAAGCCTTCCAGTTTTGACTCGTCATTACTCCCCTTGAGGCGGGTCAATCCTACGTTAACGCACCGCCACAACTCGAACCACATCCCGCCGTACAGCCATAACAATAGTCCCGAGTTTGGATTTGTTCAATGACATCCAAACTCCCCGCCTGCAACAACGTCTGCACTGTTAACGGTTCTCCCGTCGCCGCGAGAGCCTCAACCCCCTCCATCTGGTTGAAATCACAATCATAGATATTTCCCAGATAATCCACCGAAAGCTGATTACGACACATCACCCCCGCCACCGTCGCGGAATTGAAATTGGCTTCTAAAAAAGCCGTGTAAGATTCATGTAGATGCTGACGTTGCAAAAACTGTTTAGTCCGTCCAATGGGGAGATTGGTAATCGTCAAAAGATTGTTAAACTCAACGCCAAATTGCTCCCCTAAATGAGCTTTATAGGCGGCTTCCAATGCCTTCTGATCTGGCGGGAGTCGAAAGTCATCCTGAGACCAAGGCATCGGCGGATTATAGACTAAATCTAAGCTCAGTTCTGGGTGTCGTCCATATCCCAATTGATTGAGCCATTGCAGGGCGCGAATTGACTCATCAAACACGCCATTTCCGCGCATTTTATCAACATTGTCTGCCAGATAACAGGGCAGCGAGGCAACCACTCGAAGCTGATTTTGAGCGAAATACTCTGGCATATCGTCATAGCCAGGGACAAAGTAAATGGTTAAGTTGGAGCGAACAATAACCTCTTTTCCATTGGCTCTAGCGGCTTCAACTAAGGGCTTAAACCCCTTGTGCATTTCCGGCGCTCCGCCGGTTAAATCAAGAGTTTTAATCTGAGGAAACTGCTCAATTAAGGTGACTAAATCCTGCCAAGTTTCTCGCGAAATTTCTTCGGTTCGCTTCGGGCCAGCTTCGACATGACAATGGCTACAGGCGAGATTGCAGCGTTTCCCGAGGTTCACCTGCAACACTGAGATTTGTTGTTTGGTTAGGGGTGCGTCAAGCTTGTGATGAAATGGGGTAATGGTTTGAGAGCGAGTCGGAGCTTGTACCATGAAGAATAGGATACGTTAGATGTTCAAATCGTGCAACAAGGGTGAGGTAAGAGAGTCCTCACCCAAATGTTTAAGCGTTAATAAGTTGAACGGAATTAAACTAGGAACAGCAGGATTGTTTAGGGGTGGATGAGGGTTGGGAGGATTGCGATCGCACCGCCGAAGGGCCAGGAGTCGCTTTTACGGTTCCTTTATAGGCGCGAACCGTCAGCGATCGAAACTCAATTCCATCAACAACTTGCCAAGGTTCTTCCTGACGACTGAGGACATTAACATCACGAAATCCCACTTGCTCAAACTTTTTAGGAAACTCCGCTTCTTGGAACGCCCCAGCAATACAACCACTCCATAAGTCGGGGTCATTGAGAATCGTCTCGGTGGGGAATTGGTCACTCACAATATCGGAAATAACCGCCCGACCACCGGGTTTGAGGACTCGGAAAATCTCTTGGAAAAGCTGCTGTTTGTCCCGAGGACGCACTAAATTAAGGACACAGTTGGAGACGACCACATCAATGCTATTGTCAGCGATGAGGGGCGTTTCTCGGCGGAGGCGATCGCAGGCTTGTTCAAAGTCAGACAAGTCCTCTAAATTGTGAATCGGATGTTCACTCAGCCAGTGTTGAACCTGCTGCATATCAAGGGCTAAATCTTGAATTTTACCCTTGACAAATGATAGGTTTTGATATCCGATTTTTTCGGACATCTCATCTTGATACTTGCGAGCTAAGGCTAACATTTTGTCATTGAAATCAACCCCAATCACGGAGCCATTAGCACCAACTTTTTGAGACAGGATATAACAGATTTTTCCAGCCCCCGATCCCAAATCTAAAACGGTTTCGCCAGCCTGAACATAACGAGAGGGGTCGCCGCAGCCATAATCTTTCTCCAAAATTTCTTGGGGAATCAGCTTCAAATAGGTGTTGTCGTACTCGGTGGGACAACACAAACTCGGCTGAACTTGGTCGGCTCCAGCTTGATAGCGCTCTAGCACCACCTGTTCGACATCATAAGTCTGAGATGAGGTCTGGGAAGAGGTCTGGGAAGAGGTCTGGGATGAGTTTGGACGCAGGGTCGAGGGAGTGTTTTGGGTCATAATCAAAAAATCGGGTCAGTTCTTGTACTGTATCGCGATCGCCCCCAGATGTGATGACCTGTGATGACCCACAGGGTCTATCTTGGGGTCTAGGGTTGCATCTACTGGCAATACGTCCATCGACTCGCATCGGATTGTTGACGCTTCCCAAAACCCATCAACGGTCAACTCTGAGCCAGGAGACATCCCCCAAGCCGTAAAATGGAAGCAGCCTCACCGCTCACTTCCAAGTCCCTCGCCATGCGTATTCTTCTCGTTGATGACGAAATTGAACTAACCACTCCTCTCTCGCAAGCCTTAAAACGAGAAGGGTATGAGATTGACGTGGCGTTCAGCGGACGAGACGGACTCACCCTAGCGGCCCAACATCAGTATGATTTATTGGTCTTAGACTGGATGCTTCCCGAATCCTCAGGGTTAGAGGTTTGTCGGGAGCGGCGATCGCATGGAGACACCACCCCAGTCCTGTTCCTCACCGCCAAAGATACCCTCGATGACCGCGTTTTAGGACTCGACGCGGGCGCCGATGACTATCTCGTCAAACCCTTTGAACTGCGAGAACTCCTGGCTCGCGTGCGGGCCTTACTGCGGCGATCGCCCCATTGGGACGGCGATCGCCACCCACGTCCCGACGCCACGTCAACCTCCCCAACCCCGGGCCAACAGCGATTACAGGTCGGGGATCTCGAACTCGACCTCGACAACCAACTGGCCCATCGTCAGGGACGCACCATCGACCTGTCGGGCAAAGAACTGCGGCTACTGGCCTATTTCATGAGCCATCCCGGACAACTCCTAACCCACCAACAAATCCATGAGTATCTCTGGGATGGCGATCGTCCCCCCAGCAGCAATGTCCTCGCGGCCTCAATTCGTCTGTTACGCCGCAAACTCTCCATCTCCGGCGAACCTCCCCTAATTCACACGGTTTACGGCAAAGGCTATCGCTTCGGCGATTAGTCCCCAAAGAGAGCAACCATCAAGGTACGCCCCTAAGTCTTTCCGCTCTCTAAAACTTACTCAAACTTAATCATTTGATGTTTAGTTCCTAGCTTGGATCTTCCGAGACCTTTCCATCACTAGGCTTACACGGTTGAACTCTCCGCGTTTTCCAAATTAATTGCCGCATTTAAATCACGATCTATGGAGACGTGACAGTTCGGACAGTCATACTGTCTTTTGTCCAGGGGCA
>NZ_JAWOCL010000220.1:0-23653 GCF_046483825.1 Sodalinema sp. | reverse complement strand
GGAACAGGGAGAAGAGAGGCAAAAGGCAAAAGAAGGGAACAGGGAACAGGGAACAGGGAACAGGGAAGAAGAGGCAAGAGGCAAGAGGCAAGAGGCAAAAGGCAAGGGGCAAGAGGGGTTGGCCAAAAAAAACGCCGCGTTGGACAATGCCAGACGCGGAACTTAAACTCCAGGATGCAGCCTGCAACCTTAGCTGTCAGACTTAACGGTCTGACTTAACGATCAGACCTAGCTCATCGTTGCACCACTGCGATCATAGGAAATGGAGTTGTTATAGGAGGGTTTACCTTGAAGGTGAGACCAATGTTCCCCAGCTTCTCCGGGAATCCCGGCTTCTTCAGAAACACGGCTCAGTAAAGATTGTTGGCGATTACGGATGGCTTGATGATGACGGCTCATCAGAGCGCGGCTGCGATCGGTTAAAGACATGATTGATATTCCTCTACGGTTATTTTTAAAGAGTGCGGTAAATCGGACGTTTTCCGTCCCGCACTTATTAGTATAGCTATTTTCTGTATCTTTTTTTACAGTTTAACAATTCTTAATGGTGTAAGACCGTAAGGCCTTCGATTTTTGGCCGTTGAGGTAAGGTTCGGGAAACCGTACCTTATTCATCCGGGATGTCAGCTCGAAAAAGCGTAACGTCCCTTCTGACATCTCGGGTTAGCCGCGATTCAAATGTTAAGAATTTATGGAGACGACTGAAAGATATTCCCTCCGGTAGATGGTCTTGAAACGCCGCTGTAATACAGCCTTTTGCGGCTCTGTCTTGGCAAGACATCTAGTGGGGATCACGTTATAATGGTGAAAATCTCAAACAATCAAGAGATTTGGGTGCTTATATCTAGTTAGATCTACCGAAGCAGCCAACACCCAGACACATCTGTGCTGCGATCGCCATCCATCAAGAAATTCGAGAGTGACAATCTCACCCATCATTTAAACCCGTTTTAACCGAACTTTAACATTGACACCCATGAAAATGAGCTTAAATTCCGTATCCGTAACCTCCGAGCCGACGACAATTCGTTGTCCGAACTGTGGTCGTCCCGGAGAGCGCCATCACGTTGATCAAAATCGTTTAGTCCGCACCGAATGTCATCATTGTGACTACCTTATGATTACCTGTCGTGAAACAGGCAATGTCATCGAGGCCTACTCCCCAGGACTCTACGCCCACGCCATGTAAAACCAGCCTGACGCGGCTGTGGTGGTGGGGCAGACCGAACCCCGAATCGGATCAGAAGATCATAAAGATCGCCATCTAATCCTTACCAAGCCGGGTCACTGTAAAGATCGATGGTGATCTTGTCCATCCCTGCCGGAACCGCTGTAATACAAGAACAAATCGCCTCACCATTGAGTTCAACCTCACAGGCGTGACAAGACCCCATCAAACAGCCAGTGGGAATGGTGAGGCCGGCTCGTTTAGCCACATCCAACAGCGGCTCACCGGCTTGGGCGGCGATCGTAATATCATCAGGCAGGAATTGTACTTGCACAGTCATATTTCAAGCAGTTATCTCGCGAATCGAACTCGAACGCCATCAAAGCTGTGAGTCACCGGCCCCCTCTCCAGGGTTTGCAGACGGAGAAAGTTCACAGTGATACAGACAAAGCGGGGCATTGTATATCAAAATGTTAACCAGTATTGTTTAATTCTGCCGTACTGCACTGACAACCTTGGTAATTTCTTCAGACCCTGTGGGCAAAGTCTATCTCGTGGGGGCCGGCCCCGGAGACCCAGGCTTACTCACCCTTAAAGCCAAAACCCTGCTCGAATCCGCTGACGTTGTGGTCTATGATGCCCTCGTCAGCGAGCCGATCCTGGCCATGATTGCCCCCCAAGCCGACCGTATTCATGCCGGAAAGCGTCGGGGTCGTCATTCCCTGCTGCAAGAGCAAACCACCCAACTGCTCATTGATCTGGCCCAAAATCACGCCGTGGTGGTGCGTCTGAAAGGGGGCGATCCCTTTGTTTTTGGCCGGGGGGGAGAGGAGATGGAAGATCTTTTGGCCGCTGGAGTTCCGGTGGAGGTGGTTCCCGGTGTCACCTCGGGGATTGCGGCCCCCGCCTATGCCGGGATTCCCCTCACCCATCGTCAGTACAGTTCCTCGGTTACCTTCGTCACCGGCCATGAGATGGTGGACAAGTACCGGCCCGAGGTCAACTGGGAGGCGATCGCCCAAGGCTCAGAAACCATCGTCATCTATATGGGAGTTCGCAATCTCCCCAATATCATTGAAAGTCTACTCAAAGCTGGACGGGATGCCAATACCCCCATCGCTCTGATTCGTTGGGGAACCCGCCGAGATCAAGAAGAATTACTCGGAACCCTCAACTCCATCATCGAACAGGTTGAGGCGACGGGATTTGAAGCTCCAGCTGTAGCGGTGGTGGGAGCGGTCGTTAATTTGGCCCCGATTCTCTCCCGTGGCTGTCCGCAACCTTTATTTTAGGGACGTTTTAGGGACGTTTTGGGGTAGTTTTCCCCTAAATTGCAACGCGATCGCGATTTTCCCATGGGGGAAGACTGCGATCGCTACCGTTCTCAACGTCGAACCCGGCCCTTAGCCAGCGGGAACCGCCTGAGATTCGGGCCGCCATCGGCTCGAATCCTCAGGCCGAGCCATCGGCTCAAAGCCACGAGTTAACGTTGTAATCTTCGCCTGTTTGGCTTGCAGCACCTGAGTTAAAAACTCCAGAGCCTTTCTAGGGTTTCCTGCACCGCAAAAAAACAGATCGGCCGCAAAATAGCCATGTTCAGGCCAGGTGTGCAGAGCAATATGAGACTCTGCCAAGGTAGCTGTTGCAGTTACCCCGTGGGGACTGAACTGGTGTACACATAAATCAATCAGCGTTGCTCCTCCGACTGAAACCGCATCCATGAGTGCCCCACGAATACACTCCGGGTCATTGAGCAACTCAGCGGGGGATGCCCAGGCATCAACGACCAGATGGGTTCCGATTGCTTTCATTTATCGACAATACTCCGTAAAGACAAACTATCTTATTTCTAACATAAATTCTTAAAATCCGGAGCCTTTTCGAGTGTTTTGACGGGTTTACTGTTGTTTGGCTGGTCTGCGAAGATGCACCTAACCAGCCAATTCTAAACCGCATCGAACCGAGTCTTGACAGCGTTTAGATAGAGTTAGCACTCACTGAAGCGGCGATCGCCAACCCCAACCCATTAAAACTGTGATGGCCACAACATACGAGTATTTACGCAAACCAAACCCAGCCAACTCAGGATTAACAAAACAGACAAATCCATAGAAGAGAGGGAACTTAAAGGTACGCCCCTACTGTCCCCTCTGGGGCAGGGTTCCAGCAGGGCGGGGTGGGGTATTTGTTCCGGTGTTCCCTGCTGCGGTGTTCCGGTGTTCCCGTCTACCCCCCAATTCCCAACCGTAACGCCAAACTCGGAGTCAGAGGCAACAGGATTAATAGCATCATCAACAGAGAGACTAAACTAATAATCGCGCGAGTATCATTGGGTTCGCGGATTTCATTGAGACTCGGACGTTCTAACTCTCGTTGTAACACCAAAATAATGATGGCCCAATACAACGCTAACGGATTCGCAAACGTGGCGATCGCCAACACAATCAACGTCGCGATTGTAGCCCGTCCAGCAATTTTGCGGCCATAAATTGCCTGAATAGCCCGGCCCCCATCCAACTGTCCAGCCGGCATCAAATTAATCGCATTCACAACCAATCCTAACCAGCCCAAAATCACCAACGGATGCACCGTCACCAGAGCTTGATTGAGGCTTTGTGCCAAAAATCCCTTGGCTAACAGGGCCACCAAAACCGAACCTCGGAAAAACTCCGTCGGAAGCTGAAACAAACTTCCCGAATTCGACCACAGCAATCCCACAACCACCATCGCCAACGAGGCCAATCCTCCCGCCAACGGGCCAGCGATCGCCACATCAAACAAAACCGAACGATTGGGAATCAACGACTCAAAGCGAGTAATCGCCCCAAACGAGCCAATTTGCCAAGTCGGTAGAAAGAATGGCGGTGACAGACGCACCCCATAGCGACTAGCCATCAGGCGATGGCCCAACTCATGAATCAGTAAAACCGCCCAAATCCCCAACGCCAAGGGTAAGGTTTCGGGCCAGCGGCCGAAATCGCTAAACAAATCAAACCCCAAAAAGATCCCCGCCGTCTCCAACGACGTCACCACCGTGGCCACCGCCAACCCCAGGGCCAGGAGTTGTTGCCCTTGGCTGAGGGGTTGAGGGTCCCTATCCTGAGGTAAGATGACCACCACCGGTTTACCCTCAGGATCGGGCACTAAAAAGAGGCGGTAGCGATCGCCCAACCGCTCCCGCAAGCGAGACGACAACAGATCATACGAGGGTTCAGGTTCACCGCGCAAATTGCCCTTAAAAATCGCTCCCGACTGATAGGGGATCGTCTCCGTACAAAAAAACGTATCAATCGCGAAAATCTCTTGAATCTTGCGTAAATCCTCATCAGGAATCGCCGGGAACTCCAACGCCGCCTTCGCCAGATCCGGTTTCATCCGGGGTTGTGACGAGGGAGCCTCCCCTTGAGCCGTGTCGCGGCTGGGGGAAGAGGGGGGATCTGACTCCGATGACGGGACTGGCGTGGCCTCAGGCGGTTCTGCATCCGTCGAGGGCGCCTCTTCCCCGTTAGAAAACTCCCCCTTCGCCATCTTGTTTTGCAACAAATTTTGTAATTCCGTGCGTTCCTTAGGGTCTTGGGCCGCCTGTCGCAACTGTCGTCCAAGGGCAATATAGATAATAATCGACAGAACAATCACCAACAGTTCCAGAGCCAGATTAATATAGATCCCGGCTGCCAACAGACCGAAAAAGACTAACCAGGGTGCAGTCACCGACACCGACTGTAACCACGACAGCAGACCGATTTTGCCGTAGGGACGGGCACGGACATAACCCCATACCAAAATTCCAGCAGCAAACAGTACGATTGCAATGGGCGTGATCGTTTCAGTCGCGATGTCCATCCACTTACCTTTAACGTGTCATGTCAGAGCAGGTGCATTAACACCTTACTGTTTTCACTTTAACCCGTTCAGGGCATCGAGTTATCCCCCAATCCCTTAGGATGGCCCTGAGATCGGCGTCAGCTTCGGGAATCTGGCCCCCAATCAGCCCGCCTAAACCGGGGGTTTAAAATAGAACCTGACCCTCTATCGTATCCCGTCCCCCTTATCCATCTCAATGCTCTCTCGTTAACTTCCGATGGCGATCGCCTCCTGCTGTGCCAATGGCCCCCATAAAACGTTCCCCCCTTTCCGTACCCTGGGTGACCTTTGCGACGGGTCTTGTGCTGGGATTGACGGTTATTTTCATCGATCAGGCTGAACGCCGCCGTTTCCAGAACCAGACTCGCCAATCTGTTCTTGAGCAACTCAACACCGTTCGTAGTCTCCTCGAAGGACAACTCACAACCCATCTGCTGGTCGCGCAAAATTGGGGACATCAGGCTTCTGTTCGCCCAACTCTGGCAGCGCCTCAGAGGGTAATTCCTGACTCACGGCTACAACAGGACTATCCGGCCATTCGTAACCTAGTCTGGACTCCCATCTCCACCGAATCCGACTCCCCGCCGGCCATTCCCCGACAGCCACCCCCCGAGGGCGAATCTCCCGGCGAGGTTCAACTGGTGATTCCCCTCGATTTAATCGATCAATCCGCCAACGCCAGCCTCTTGGGGGAGTTAAGCCTAACTCTGGATTTAGAACGGTTGGTTGAGGAGAGTCCCCTAGGGGAACGGGTATCGGGTTTAGATTGGGCCTTGCGTCGCCGCGTCGGAGGAACAACACAGCTCCTTTTAGGGGAACCAGCGGTGTTTAGCAATCGCCCCGTTAGGGCGGATGTCCGCTTTTCTCAGGAAGTCTGGCAAATTGCTGCCAGACCCGCGCCGGGATGGACGGCGCGATCGCCCCTACAGCCCTGGATTCGCATCCTCGGAACCGCCGCAACCCTCGGGGCCATGCTGTTGCTATCGAGTATCCTGCGCCGCCGTCAACGCTACTCTCACCTAACGGAGTCGGTGTTGAGGCAACTGTATCAGCAGGAAACCCAATATCGCTCTATGGCCGATCGCACGCCGGTGTTATTGCTGCAATTGGATCTCGATGGAGTGCCTCGATTTGCCAATCTCTACAGTCAAAATTTTCTCGGCTACGACTTCCCCACCCTCGAAGAAACTCCCCTCGCCCAACGTTTAGGAAGTCCTGAATTACAGGATTTGGTACAAGAAGCCCAACAGACGCAAACGGTGGCGTTATCCCGTACCGTTCCCATTCGCCGACGCAACGGGGAACAGGTTTGGATCAACTGGCATATTTGTTTACTCGCAGACCAGTTGGGAGGCCCTCGGGGGTTACTCTGTATTGGTTATGATGTCAGCGATCGCCAGGGGCTTCAAACCCGCCTGATGACCGCCGAAGCCCACTTACGACGGCTGTTTAGCTTGATCGGCGATCGCCTGGTGTTAGTCGATCGTCAGGGCCAGTACTGTTCAGACTACCAAGGAGAGGTTCAGCGACCCCATCTCGGGGCTGAGTCGTTCTCAAAACTTCGGGGACAGCCGTCGTTTTCGGGAACCTGTCTCAACGACAGTTTTGCCGACGCTGACGTTGAGCAGATTTTGACAGCCGTGAACCGGGCCATGACCTATCCTCAACAGGAGTGCCATCTTTGTCTTGAGTTAAGGCCCGCCGAGAGTCCCCACCCGGAGGTTGACTCCTCCCATTGGCTTTCGTTGTGGGTGTTTCCTTTCTTGGAGGGGGCTGCCCTATTATGGATGCAAGATATCAGCGAACAACAGCATCTCAAAGTCCTTTTGGAACAGACGCAAGGGGATATTGAAGCGCGAGTTCGCGATCGCACGGCCCAAATTTACGACAGCAACAAACGGCTACAACGAGAAGTTGTTGAACGAATGCAGATCGAGGATGCCCTGCGCCGCAGTGAGGAACGGGAACGAGACAAGGCGCGACAACTCGAAGCCACTCTTAAGCAACTCAAACGCACCCAAGCGCAATTGGTGCAAACTGAGAAGATGTCCAGTTTAGGCCAATTGGCGGCGGGGATGGCCCATGAGATTAACAACCCAGTCAATTTTATTTATGGTAATCTCACCCCAGTCCGAGACTATCTTGAGGATCTCTTAGAACTGCTACATCGCTATCAAGCCCATTATCCGCAACCGCCTGAGGCGATCGCCGCCTGGTATGACGAGATTGAGTTACCCTTTCTCCAAGAGGATTTATTCAAAATCCTCAAATCGATGGAAGTCGGGGCGCAGCGGATTCAAACCATTGTTGCTTCTTTGAAAAACTTTGCCCGCCTCGATGAAATGGGTATGAAATCGGTCGATATTCATGAGGGGATTGATAGCACGTTGATGGTTTTAAGAAATCGCCTTATGGGTCATGGGAAACGACCCGATATTACGATTATTAAAACCTATGCTGAGTTGCCTAAAGTCACTTGTTACGCCAGCCAGATTAATCAAGTTCTAATGAACCTGTTTGATAATGCGATCGATGCGATCGAGGAGCGGTTAGAGCAACAGCCTGACCCCTTACCGGAGATTCTCGTCTCTACCCACTGCGTCGAGGATGAGGGCATCAAGGTTATCTTACAAGATAATGGGACTGGCATTCCAGAGGAGGCGCAGAGTCAAATTTTTAATCCCTTTTTTACCACTAAAATTGTTGGCAAAGGAACGGGTTTAGGCTTGTCTATTGCGTATCAGGTTATCCATGAAACCCACGGTGGAACGATTAGTATTATGTCCCAGCCTGGACAAACTCGATTTGAGATAAAACTGCCATATAACCCCAATTATACCCCTGGATAAAGATGTTCGCCCTTCTCCGGAAAGATGGTGCGTTGCGGCGAGTTTTAGGTGCGTCTGATGGCTCCTGTATAGACTGGAGCCGCAACGCACCCTACCGCTTCGGCCCCCTACCGCTTCAGGAAGGCGGGACGATCGCATCCTAGATGGCCATCGATAAATTTAAGGGAGTGGGAGTCCAGGGGGTGGGGTTAATCACCTCCGTCTCCAGTTGATGTTCCTTCAAACAGTCTTGGAACTCTTCGGGCGTTCCTGAGGCGCTGAGAATTGACACCAATAGCCCCTCAAAATTGACATCTCCCCCAGCCGCCGTCGGCAAAATATACTTAGGTTTAATCCATTCCACCAATTCTAGGGCGCTCTCTTTGCCCTTGATAAACGGACCCACTAGAGGGAGTTCGAGGTTAACCAACGGTGCGATCGCCACGTCAATGGCCGGAACCTCTTTCAACAGAGGACTATGATTCCCGTGAGGCTCATAGTAGAGTGAGATTCCTGCCTGTAAATCGCTGATGACATAGGCATTTTCGACCGTTGTTGGGCCGATGGGGGAACCGGGGAAGGCCTGGATTTGTAGGCGATCGCCCCAAGTGTAAATCTGCCGCTGCGATAACGCCACCACCTCCTCGTATCCCAAATTGCGAGCCACCTTAGCCGCACCCGCCGATCCCACCACTGGTAGGCTTCGCGGCAGCCGTTCTAAGGTTGGTGGGTGAGCATGATCCGGCAATCCCTGGGATAATAGAATTAAATCAATATCACCGGGAATTGGCCGCTCAATGGGACGAGTTCCCTTAAACAACCAGGGACTATTGCCAAACACCAACGGCCCCACCAGCCAAGGATCTAAGAGAATACGACAGCCATCGAAGTCCAGCAGCCAGGAGTTGCTATCTAAATAGGTCAGTTCCATAGGAGTAGGTTAATAGTTTGTAACATACCAGACCATTTTAAAGGATTTTTCCAGACCCTGTCCTCGACGGTGTCCTAGATTTGACGGAGGCGGCCCCCAGAGTTTCCGTACAATTACGGAGTTAAGTCCCAAGCCCTGATGATAAGATAGAAACAGTATAAAATCCGTAAATTTAGATTAAATTCCGAAGTATCAGCGTCAGACCATTACAATTAAGTCCAAGTTTCATCCAAGCTAAATTCTTGGCGAGTGCATCGACAGACTAGGGAAACGCTTGACTTCACCAGTAGGTCACTATGACTATTCAAGAATCCAGGGAATTAAAACAAGAGAGTTTGGAACTGCTACAGCAGTTTCAAACCGAGCCATCTACCCGGCTGCGTAACCAGCTCGTCCAGCTCAACATTGGATTGGTTCGCAAAGAAGTCCATCACTGGCTCAAACAGTGCAACGAAACCTACGACGACCTGTTACAGGTGGGCTGTTTAGGACTCATTCGCGCCATTGAACGGTTCGATCTCAGTCAAGGCCATGCCTTTAGTTCCTTTGCGATCCCTTATATCCGAGGCGAGATTCAGCATTACCTGCGCGATCGCAGTCCCTCAATGCGAGTTCCCCGTCAATGGCTGACGTTGCATCGCCAAGCCAAGAAAGTGATCCGGGAACTCAACAGCGAACTCAAGCGCACTCCCAGTGACGAAGAGATTGCCGAGGCCCTAGGCGTACCCGTCAGCGAATGGCTCGATGTCCAACTGGCCCTGCAAAATCGCTCTCCCCTCAGCCTCGATGCTCCCGTCGCCGAAGAAGACGACCAGGGGACCTCCCTCGGCGCAACCGTCACCGATCGCCAATATCGCAGTTTCCAACTGGCTGAAGAAGACCGGATTCTCCTACAACAAGGACTCGCCAAACTCGAATCAGGAACCTGCAAAGTCCTAGAATTTGTCTTCCTGCAAGACCTCACCCAGAAAGAAACCGCCGATCGCATGGGAATCAGTGCCGTCACCGTCTCCCGACGACTGAAAAAAGGGCTAAGCAGCCTTCAGCGTATCATGCAGGAGAGCGATCGCTAGAAGACCGGTGAGTGGCTAATCTTGGGGCTAATCTTGGGGCTAATCCCAACGATATCCCTGCCCAGAGTGGGTCACCGGGTTAGCAAATTTTGAAAATTCTCTACCATGGATGGAGAGAGGATGTCGAACCGGCATCTCTCTCCATTTTTTCGCTCTCGATTTGTATTAAATTCCCCATCTTCAGCCACGATGACCCTAACCCCGACGCAACCCTCATCTCTCGCCGCCTCTCGCCTACAGCAACAGCGACAATTCTTCGCCAGCGGCCAACCTCAGGACGTTAACTTCCGCCTCGAACAACTCAAACGACTGAAACAGGCCATCCAAGATCGCAGCGAAGCCATCGTTGAGGCCGTCCATGCCGATCTCGGTCGCCCTGAATTTGAGGCCTACTTTGAAATTGCGGCCATCGCCGAAGTGACCCATGCCATCAAACATCTCAAATCCTGGGCCAAACCCCAAACCATCGGCACTGGCCTCGATCAGTTTCCCTCCCGAGGCCGCATCTATCCCGAACCCCTGGGGGTGGTGCTGATTATCTCCCCCTGGAACTACCCCTTCCAACTGAGTATCAGTCCGCTTGTGGGGGCGATCGCCGCCGGAAACTGTGCCATCGTCAAACCCTCAGAACTCTCTCCTCAGACCTCCCGCGTCATCACCGAGCTGATCGAATCAACCTTCGACCCCGCCTATATTAGCTGCCTAGAAGGAGGCGTCGAGACCAGCCAAGACCTCCTGGCCCAAAAATTTGACCATATCTTCTTTACCGGTAGCACTCGCATCGGCAAGATTGTCATGGAAGCCGCCGCCCAACATCTGACCCCCGTCACCCTGGAACTTGGCGGTAAAAGTCCCTGTATCGTCGATGCCGACGTGAACCTTCCCGTCGCCGCCAAACGGCTCACCTGGGGCAAATTCATCAACGCCGGTCAAACCTGTATCGCCCCCGATTACATCTTGGTCGATCGCCGCCGCAAAGACGAACTATTGACATACATCAAAAAATATGTTAATGAGTTCTTCGGAGACCATCCCGCCGAAAGTCCCGATTTCGCGCGACTCGTCACCGAGAGCCACTTTGACCGGGTGGCCTCGTTCCTCGACAATGGCACCGTTGTCGTCGGTGGAACCTGCGATCGCGCCCAACGCTACATCGCCCCCACCCTCCTCGATGACATCACCTGGGACGATCCCATCATGCAAGAGGAGATTTTCGGGCCAATTCTGCCGGTTCTCACCTATGACCGCATCGAAGAGGCCATCGCCGCCATCAACGCGCGTCCCAAACCCCTGGCCCTCTATATCTTCTCCAACCGCAAATCCCTGCAAAACCAGGTCTTGCAACAAACTTCCTCCGGCGGGGCCTGCGTCAACGACACCATCATGCAACTGGCCGTCCCTGAACTCCCCTTTGGTGGCGTGGGGACCAGTGGATTAGGGCAATATCATGGAAAAGCCAGCTTCGATACCTTCTCCCATTACAAAAGTGTGTTACACAAAGGCCTCTGGTTTGACCTCAACTGGCGTTACGCTCCCTATGAGGGCAAACTTGGCCTAATTAAACGTGTCATTGGCGGCTAACTCTGGCAACTAACTCTGGCAACCATGAATACTCCCCAACCTCTCAATTCCCAGCAACTCACCCAGGATGTCAGCCAATGGCTGCGGGAGATTAGTGAATTAAAACAGCACCTGGCCGACGCTCAAACAGCCATCAAAGAAGCTCAAAAACAGGGTGACCACTGGCGATCGCTCTATAACCGAGAAGCCGAACAACGTCGCCAAGACGTACAACGGGGACAAGAGCGCATCGCCGAACTCGAAGCCAGCCTAGACCAAGGGCGATCGCTCCCCCACGAGTCCGAAGCCGACCGTCGCCGTCACTATCAACAGGCTCTCGATGGTCTTGATATGAGCCAACTACAAGAGCAACTCTTAGATCTGTCCCTAGACCGCGATCGCCTACTGCTTCAGATTCAAGAGTTAGAAATGGCCCTCAACGCCGAACAACAGAACCATCAAAAAACCCGGACCGAGTTAACGGGAGCCTTAGCCGATGCGATCGCCCTAATCTCCAAAACCAAAGCCCAAGGTTAACCCTTAATGTGCTGTTCATTGCCCCATCTGGTCGTTGAAAGCCATACTGCCCCTCATTGCCATTACCCTGGGCACCCTCGTGCCGGAACTGGCCTATTTTAGCCCGGCCATTCGCCCCCTGTTGATGCTGCTGTTGTTGGCCACCTTCGTCCACCTCGATCTGCATCAAGTTTGGCATGGCTTGCGTCCCCAAGCCATGCTCATGGCCAGCACGAACATTGTTGTCGCCTTGGCCTGGTATGCGCTGCTGTCTCCCATCGATATCAGCCTCGGCCGCTTGTACTTTATCACCGCGATCGCTCCCACCGCCGCTGCGGCCCCCGCCGTCATCGGTCTGTTGCGCCGCAACACAGAATATGTCACCGTGGCGGTGGTTCTGACCCATCTCTTCGTGGGTTTATCAGTTCCCCTATTCAGTCGTTGGCTCTTTGAAGGCGATCGCAGTGCCAATCCCCTACCCATGTTGCAGTCGATCGCCATTCTCTTCTCGGTTCCCCTGATCCTGGCTCAACTGTGGAACCGACTCCCCGAACCTTGGCGATCGCACCTCAACTGGCGACAGCTTTCCCTCTACATTTGGGCCATCCTGCTCACCCTCGCCAGCGCCACCGCCAATGACTTTATCCGCAACGAAGAGGGCCAATCGACCCTGGCCATTGCCGCGATCGCCGTTCACGCCCTAATTATCTGTGTCGTTAACTTTAGCCTCGGTCGTCTCCTGGGACAATGGCTCTACCAGGGTCGATTAGACCGGGAAGTTAGCCAATCCCTCGGCCATAAAAACACCATGTTCACCGTCTGGTTTATCCTAGCCTTCCTCAAACCGAGCTTTGCCCTCGGACCGATGTTCTACATCGTCTTTCAAAACCTCTACAATGCCTACCAGATTATGGCCGCCGACCCCAAAGCCAGCCCCTGAAGCGTCGCAGAATCCGCTAAAATCAAGGAGTCAGCGCTAAGACGAATCCTTGAGACTCATCCCCTTGAGGCTCATACCATTGCCGGGCATCTACATTCGACGTCGGCCTTCGAGCCAGACAAGACGGCTACCATATCCTTGCTCTGATATGCCATAGGATAGTTTTTCATCGTCCGGGTTGCCATTGTGATCACGATTTTTCTCATTCATCCAACGCAGGCCCAACCAATCCGCCGTTGGACCTTTAAACAAGACTCCGTCATCCGAGTTGGACGCTCCAAAGACAATGATGTTGTGATTCACGGCTCCCTTGTCTCTCGCCATCATCTCGAACTCTGGAACCGTCAGGGAGGGTGGGAGCTGATTAACTTTGGCGCAAACGGCACCTTTGTTGACGGAGAGCCGGTGCGCCAATTGTCTATCACCGATGGTATGGTGATTCGTCTCGGCTCCACCGGCCCCAGACTCCAATTGCACTTAAGTCTCGAAGAGGAGGAGAGCCTCGCCGACGATCGCCTCAACGCAGACTCTCCCCAACCGCACCCCCATTAAGCCTTAATTCATCCCCGATAAGGCACGATTGACCGTCTCAATATGGCTTTGGAAATAGGCTTGACGATTCCCCAGGTCTTGAGCCAGTTCTAAAGCTCGGCTAAAGAAAGTGAGGGCCTGGCGATAGTTTCCCTGTTGCTGATGAACCTGACCCATCCGGTCATAGGTCATCATCAAGCCATAGCGATTGCGGGCCATCTCATGGGTTTCAATTTGGGCCTGATACACCTGTAGCGCCGCCTCCCAGTCTTGATATCGTTCATAGAGTTGTCCGAGAACCGTGAGGGCTTCCTGAGCGCGGTAGAACTGAAGCGCCTCCCAGGATAAGCGATAGGCTTCCTGATACTGGGCGATCGCCTCATTTGGGCGCTCTAACGCCGCTAAATCTTGCCCAATGGCAATTTTGAGGGCCGTCACCCGCGCCGTGTCATTAAAGCCCGCGTAGTAGGCGATTAACTCCTGTTTGACGGCGATCGCCCCCTCATAATCCGTCAGGCGATCATAGATATAGGCCAACTCCGTCAGATAGCGTACCTCCTCCTCGCGATCGCCTCGGCGGCGGGCCAACTCTCGCAGGGATTCATAGGCCTCGGCCGCCGTCTCATAATCGAGATCTTGCAAAGCCGTTTCGCCCAACCGTTGCCAACTCAGCTCCTGGGTGGCCTCATCTCCCCGCGATCGGGCCACCTCCAACACCGCCTCATACACCTCCAAGGCCACCGAACGAGCGCCCACCGTCTCATAGGTTTGGGCTAAAGCCAGCAACGCCTCTAAATCGGGGGTCTCGACCTCATCAAGGCTCTGAATCTGGATCTCTCGCAGCCGTTCCCGCATCACCTGGAGTTGGTAAAACTGTTGCTGCTCCCAGGCGATCGCCCCCACCCGTTGCAACGCCGCCAACTCAGCCCGATATCCCAGAAACCGTCGCAGCCGCAACTCCCGATTCCACAGCTCAAAGGCCTCCGTCACATTTCCCTCGGATAACGCCGCCTCAGCCTGGCGAGCTAGGTCATCTAAGGCCACCCCTAACGTCCGCCGTTGGGACTCGGTTAACGCCGCCTCACCCGCCCAGACCGCCTCAGGAATCAGGGGATCGGGGTCTGTCAAGGTTAAGGGATTATCTGGGAGTCCCCGTTGTGATTGGGGTTGTGATTGGGGTTGTGGTTCAGCCTGAGCCACCGCTGGTTTGACCCCCAAACCGGCCAGGCCGACTCCGAGGGTCAGCCAAGCGAGGGCATGGGCTGATACAGTGAACAATTGAAGCGAGACTTGAGAGCCACGGCGAGGCCATTGGCCAGTGGGGAGAAGGTGAGATAAAACCATAGGAAAAACCGAGCTAATTTGTTCAATCACATTCGTGTAATGACATTGGTGTAATTACATTGGTGTAATCACCGTTATGCAACCACATTGGTGTCATCACCATCGATGACCATCATCCAACTATCAAACCCGGAGGATCCGCGCTGATGTCGCAATCACCATCAACCTACCGTCTACCGAGAGCCTTGAACCCGGTTTTGTGCCGGTCTCGCCAGGTTTTACAGTTGGGGCTAGTGTGCCTGCTGTTGACCCTGTCTAGCTGCGGCTTACCCCGCATACAAGCCCAGGAACGACTCTTTTTGCCCCTCACCGTTGAGTTCCTCGATGAGTCGATTCTGCCCAGCCAAGAGATTCAGGAGACCCCCATCGGTGGACTCTCCGCCATCACTTACGATCGCCAAACCGGCAAATACTACGCTCTTTCCGACGATCGCGGTTCCTTCGCGCCCCCCCGCTTTTATACTCTAGCGATCGACATTGACGGCGGCAACGGCGATCCCTTTGAGATTGGTTCGATTACCGTCGAGGATGTGACCCTACTGCGGGATGAGGCGGGAGAGACGTTTGCGGAGGGAACCGTTGATCCTGAAGGAATTGCCCTTTCCCCAGATCGGACGCTGTTTATCTCTAGTGAAGGGGTTTCCTCCGAGGCGATCGCGCCGTTTGTTGATGAGTTTGATTTAACCACAGGAGAACGGTTACGGGCCTTGCCCATGCCCAATTATATGGTGTCTGATGCCCCTGAACCGGAGCAAACCCTGGGCGTGCAAAATAATCTCGGTTTTGAATCCCTCACCATTGGCGGTATCGGAACCGGGGAACCCTACCGCGTCTTTGCGGCCACGGAATCGGCCTTGTTGCAAGATGTTCCTTGGATCGAAGACCAACAAGCCGCCGCCACCCCGGAGTCTCCGGTTCCGCTGACGACGCGCCTGTTGCATTATGTCGTGGTGGAAAATCGCGCTCAAATCGTTGCCGAACATCTCTATCCCCTTGATCCGCCTCCGTCGTTACTGACGATGAATCATGGTCTCGTGGAACTGCTGGCCTTGGATGGGGCCACAGCTCTGCGATCGGCTCCTGGAGGCTATTTTCTCAGTTTAGAACGCAGTTTTGGCCCCGAAGGCTTTGGGATCAAACTGTTTCAGATGGCGATCGCCTCAGCGACAGATATCTCAAGTTTGACCTATTTACAAGGGGAGGCTCGGGAGTTTAAACCTGTTGAAAAACAACTGCTCTTAAATCTGAGTCATATCGAGGGATTTAGTCCCGATAACCTCGAAGGAATGACCTTTGGCCCGCGACTGGCGGATGGTTCTCAGAGTCTAATTGTGGTCAGTGATGATAACTTTTACGGGAGTCAGGTCAATCAGTTTGTCTTACTGCGCCTGACGGCGGAGCGTTGAGCCAACCTCCATCGCCCTAATCTCCATCGCCGTTGACAGTGGCCTCTGGATACTTGACAATTGAGGGCGATCGAGACGACCCCAACGCAGGTCTCTGGCAACGGTTCTCTTTATTGTTCCTAACGGCTACACGGCCTAAAGCCCCATGACAGTCTCTGACGATATCGCAACCCTGGCCCGCTGGATGGCGGCGGATTTTAGCAACCAACAGCAAGCCTTTGATAATCCCCCCTTATTTGCTCATGTTCGCGCCTGTTTGCGGCCCCTGTCCCTAACGGAATTGGACGGGATTAGTTTTTATCTCGAACAGGCCTATCAATATGATCTCAACCGGCCCTATCGCACGCGGGTATTACGGATTAAACCCGAATCTGAGACGGAGGTTGAGGGAAACGCGAAGAGCTTAATCATCGAAAATTATGCCATTGAGCGAGCCGAGGAGTTTTTCGGGGCGTCACGGGACCCTCAACGCTTGGCCACATTGACTCCTGACCGGTTAGAGCGTCTTTGTGGCTGTAACTTCGTGGTGGTGCGTCGAGACCATGACTTTGAGGGGGTTGTCGAGCCAGGAAATAACTGTCGGGTAGAACGCAACGGCCAAAGCACCTATCTTGACAGTCGCTTTGAAATCGGCGAACATCACTTCCGGAC
Organism: Sodalinema sp.; assembly: GCF_046483825.1. Taxonomy (NCBI): domain Bacteria; kingdom Bacillati; phylum Cyanobacteriota; class Cyanophyceae; order Oscillatoriales; family Oscillatoriaceae; genus Sodalinema; species Sodalinema sp. Next base: position 6,841 of record NZ_JAWOCL010000220.1, on the reverse strand, counting down.
GCTCGATCGCGGACGCAATCTGGACACCGGAGAGCGGGTTTGGGGGTCTGTGGCCGGGGCGTTTGAGTTTCAGCGCGTGACGAGCTTTGCCCATGAACTGCGCTTGTAATCTCGGCGACAGTTGGGCGATCGCAGGGCAACAGCCCAAATTCCCACAGTTGCCAGATCTTACAGTCAAGCCCTGAAGCCCGGTGTCGCAAGGTACACCAAACCTGGTAGATTTAGCGAGTATCAGCTCAGCAATCGTATAACAAACCACAAGATGAAAGTACTTGTTATTGGCGGTGACGGTTACTGCGGATGGGCAACAGCACTCTATCTGTCCAATCGTGGTCACGACGTTGCAATTCTCGATAGTTTAGTCCGTCGTCATTGGGATTCACAGCTACAAATTGAAACCCTGACCCCCATTGCTCCAATTCAGCGCCGTATTCAACGCTGGTATGAGCTAACGGGGAAACGCATTGAGTTGTTTATTGGGGATATTAACGACTATCCCTTCTTGAGCGAGTCAATGCACCAGTTTGAACCCGAAGCGGTGGTTCACTTCGGTGAACAGCGTTCGGCGCCGTTCTCGATGATCGATCGCGAACACGCGGTACTCACTCAGGCCAATAATGTCATTGGCAACCTCAACCTGCTCTATATCCTCAAGGAAGACTTCCCCGATTGCCATTTGGTCAAATTGGGAACCATGGGTGAATATGGAACCCCCAACATCGATATTGAAGAGGGGTACATCACCATTGAACACAATGGCCGCAAGGATACCCTCCCCTATCCCAAACAACCGGGTAGCTTCTACCACCTCAGTAAAGTCCACGATAGCCATAATATCCAGTTTGCCTGCAAAATCTGGGGCTTACGGGCCACGGACTTGAACCAGGGAATTGTCTATGGGGTGCTGACGGAGGAGACGGGTATGGACGAGTTGCTCGTCAACCGCCTCGACTATGATGGGGTCTACGGAACCGCCCTCAACCGCTTCTGTATTCAGGCGGCGATCGGTCATCCGTTGACGGTCTATGGTAAAGGGGGACAAACTCGCGCTCTGCTCGATATCCGAGATACGGTTCGTTGTATCGAGATTGCCGTGGAAAATCCCGCTGATGCTGGCGAGTTCCGCGTCTTTAACCAGTTTACGGAAATGTTTAGCGTGGCTGATTTGGCGGTGAAAGTGCAACAAGCCGGTGCATCTCTCGGCTTAAAAGTCAATATCGATAACCTGGAAAATCCTCGGGTTGAGCTTGAAGATCACTATTTCAACGCCAAAAACACGAAACTCATTGATTTGGGCTTGCAACCCCATACTCTCTCGGAGTCTCTGCTCGATTCCTTGCTTAACTTTGCCATTAAGTACAAAGATCGGGTCGATAAAGACCAAATTCTCCCGAAAGTGCGGTGGCGTCGCTAAGCGTTGGTTGTCCTCCAGGGTAAGCCGCAAGACAGCCAGCCCGGCCGCTTTGGGGGCAGTCTCGCAGACTGCCCCGCCCGCTTCTCCTATTCCCTCATCCCGGTCTAGTTCGTATGCGTATTGCTCTTTTTACTGAAACCTTCCTGCCGAAAGTCGATGGCATTGTCACTCGTTTACGGCATACTGTCGAACATCTGCAACGTCTCGGTGATGATGTTCTCGTGGTCTCTCCGGATGGGGGACTGACGGAATATAAGGGCGCTCAAATTTTTGGCGTGCCAGGGTTCCCGCTACCGCTCTATCCTGAGCTGAAGTTGGCGGTTCCCAATCCCTCGATTCGCCCGGTGTTGGAGGACTTTAAGCCAGAGTTGATTCATGTGGTCAATCCGGCGGTGTTGGGGTTGGGAGGACTCTATTACGCGAAGTCGATGAATCTGCCCTTGGTGGCGTCCTATCATACGCATTTGCCCCAATATCTACAGCATTACGGTTTGGGGATGTTTGAGGAGGTGTTATGGGGACTGTTGCGATCGGCTCATAACCAGGCGGCGTTGAATCTCTGTACCTCCAGTGTGATGGTACAGGAGTTGAGTTCTCACGGCATTGAACGGACCGATTTGTGGCAGCGGGGGGTGGATACGGAGATGTTCCAGCCGAGTTTGGCCAGTGAGACGATGCGATCGCGCCTCAGTGATGGCCATCCCGACTCGCCCTTGTTGCTGTATGTGGGCCGACTCTCGGCTGAAAAGGAAATTGAGCAAATTCGCCCGGTGCTGGAGTCGATTCCCAATGCTCGGTTAGCGTTGGTGGGCGGCGGTCCCCATCAAGAAGCCCTACAGGCCCATTTTGCCGGAACGGCCACGAAGTTTGTGGGCTATCTGCAAGGGTTGGAGTTAGCCTCGGCCTATGCGTCGGCGGATGCCTTTATTTTCCCCTCCCGCACCGAAACCCTCGGCTTGGTCTTACTCGAAGCTATGGCGGCGGGTTGTCCGGTGGTGGCCGCCGGAACGGGCGGTATCACGGATATTGTCACCGATGGCAAGAACGGCTATTTATTTGATCCGGCCGATGACCGGGGAGCCGTGGCCGCCACGCAACGACTTCTAGCCAATCAGGAAGAACGCGATCTCCTACGCGGCCATGCCCGTCAGGAAGCCGAACGCTGGGGCTGGAATGCCGCAACTCAGCAGTTACAGCAGTTTTATCGTCAGGTGCTCACGGGACCCCGGCTCGCGTCCGTGGCTTAGGGGTGTCCCGGTAGCCTTGTCCTATTAGCACTATTTTGAGCTTTTGTCAAGTCCCTACATCTTGTCGAGTCTGCCGATCGCCCAATCTGGTGTTTTTCATGACCGTGGGCGATCGCCACTATTGGCGCTGTCAGCATTGCCAGGCCACCCTGTTGGCCGCCGAACAGCTCCCAGACCCGGAGTTTGAGCGGCAACGCTACGAGCTGCATGAAAATGACTCAGAAGATGAGGGCTATCGCCAATTTCTCAGCCGTGTAGTCGAGCCTCTGCTGTCCGCGTTGGCGCCCCATCAACAGGGATTAGACTACGGTTGTGGTCCCAGTCCAGTTCTGGCACAAATGCTGCAAGACGCGGGCCATCCCATGGCCCTGTATGACCCCTTCTTTTTCGGCGATCGCAGCCCCCTCCAAGACCACCAAGACCACTACGACTTCATTACCTGCACCGAAGTCGTTGAGCATTTCCACCATCCCGCCCAAGAATTCGACCAACTCACCGCCCTCTTAAAGCCTGGGGGCTGGTTAGCGATCATGACCAGCTTTCAAACCGAGGATGCGGCCTTCGCCAATTGGCACTATCGCCGTCACCCCACCCACGTCACCTTTTATCGAGACTACACCTTTGAGGTCATCGCCCGACAATGGGGCTATCACTGCCAGATTCCCCGGCGTAACGTCGTCCTGCTCCAGAAATCCTGACAGCCAACCCTCTCCGTAACCCTGTTAGCCACGATCCCAACTCACCCAGTTGCCAATTTGCCTTCTGGGGTGTTATCGGATACACTTTGACAGTCTTGTGAAAAATCTTAATAAAAATTACAACTTCAGGAGGCATCTGCCTTGTTCCGAAGCCAGACCCTGACTTCTACTTAATCTATGCAACTACTCCCTAGACCCTATACCCTCACCGTGAGGCGAGCCGGCAAACGGCCCTTCGTCCTTTTGGTTGGTGTTCCCCTGAGACTGGCCGCAACAGCATTGGGAAGCCTAATCGTCGGCGGGATAGGCCTCGCAGGACTGCAAACGTGGGACAACTATCAAGCCAACCAAGCAGAACTCGATCGCCGGGCCGAGGAAATCCTCCTGCAAGTTGAAAGCCTCGAAGTCCAACTACAAGAACTCAAAGAACGCTCGGGAATCTCCGAAACGACCTCAAATGACGATGAACTCGGCCGTGGCGGTCCCGTCGCACGTCCCCTCAGGGCCAGTGAACTCCTCAGCAGTGCCGAAAGCCATGTCAGTCAACTGACCGAAGAACTCAGCGATCGCGTGCAGCCGGCCCTAGAAGAAACCCTAGAACTCGAAAAAGCCATTCCTCAAGGAATTCCCCTCAAAATTCCCACCCAGGTGACCTCAGAGTTCGGCAAGCGACAAAACCCCTTCGGCTTCAACAAAGAATTTCACAACGGCATCGACTTCGCCGGAACCGTCGGTGATCCCGTCATCGCCACCGCCACAGGAACCGTGACTCATGCCGGTTGGGGAGGTGCCTATGGCAAGTACGTCGAAGTGAATCACGGCAACGGCTACGTCAGCTTATATGCTCACTTGTCCGAGATTTCCGTAGAATGGGGAGATGAAGTCGAACCCGGAGACGAAGTGGGATTACTTGGCAATACTGGACGTTCGACGGCTCCCCATTTGCACTATTCTATTTTTGAGGACAACGAGGCGATCGACCCACAACCGTTTCTTGTCCGGCGTTCAGGTTTGACTCGGGCCTCGCTTCCCAACGAATCAGAAGCCCCGGTCACCAGACCCGTCGCCAATTAAATAAACAAGTTTGCTCAACAGGATAACTACCCTATGACTGCTACACAAACCAAATTTCCGATTGATTTAGGTGCGTACAAACCCCTAAAACTCGATCCTAAGGTTAAAACCCTAACTGACGAGCAACGGGCAACCCTGAAAGCTAACATCCAACTGATGCGGGATGCCATTATCTTCTTCACCGCCACCGGCGCAGCACGCGGCGTTGGCGGCCATACCGGTGGCCCCTATGACACCGCGCCGGAAGTGGCCATCCTCGATGCCTTTTTCCGGGGAGGTCCCGATAACTTTGTTCCCATCTTCTTCGACGAAGCCGGACACCGGGTGGCCACCCAATATCTCATGGCGGCCCTCTATGGTGACTTACCCGCTGAACAACTGGTGCGCTACCGGGAAGCTCACGCCAAACTCCCCGGCCACCCTGAATTGGGACTGACTCCCGGTGTTAAGTTTAGTTCCGGTCGTCTGGGCCATATGTGGTCCTATGTGAACGGGGTGGCGATCGCCAACTCCCCCAAAGTCGTCTGCTGTCTCGGGTCTGACGGCTCCCAACAAGAAGGAAACGACGCCGAAGCCGCCCGTTTCGCCGTGGCCCAAAACCTCAACGTCAAACTCTTTGTCGATGACAACGACGTCACCATCGCCGGTCATCCCTCCGACTATCTCCCCGGCTTCAGCGTCGCCCAAACCCTCAAAGGCCACGGCTTAACCGTCCTCGAAGGCGACGGCGAAGACATCGACGACCTCTATGGTCGGATGTGCGAAGCCATCACCGCTACCGGTCCCGTCGCTGTGGTCAACAGCCGCAAAATGGCCGTCGGTATCGAAGGTATCGAAGGCTCCACCCATGGCCACGACGTCATCCCCGTCGATGCTGCCCTCAGCTACCTGAAAGCTCGTGGCCAAGACGCTGCGGTTAGCTTCCTCGAAGGCATCGAGAAGCCCAAAAACCCCAATACCTACCTCGGTTCCGGGGACAAACTCGGCTCCAACCGCAACGTGTTTGGCCAAACCGTCGCCGAAATCCTCTCGGCGATGGATGCTGACACCCGCAAGAAGAGTGTTCTCTGCGTTGACAGTGACCTCGAAGGCTCCTGCGGTTTGGGACATATCCGTAAAGCGGCTCCTGATATCTACGTCAGTGGCGGGATTATGGAACGCAGTAACTTCTCCGCTGCTGCTGGCTTCGGGATGGAAACCGGCAAACAAGGGATTTTCGGAACCTTTAGTGCGTTCCTAGAGATGTGTATCTCGGAAATCACCATGGCTCGGTTGAACTACTCCAATGTTCTATGTCATTTCTCCCACTCGGGGATTGATGACATGGCTGATAACACCTGCCACTTCGGCTTGAACAATATGTTCGCCGATAATGGGTTGGATGATGGCTATGAAACCCGTCTCTACTTCCCCGCTGATGCTGGCCAAATGTCGGCTGTGGTGAAAAAAGTCTTCGGCGACCCCGGTTTGCGCTTTGTCTTCTCCACGCGATCGAAGGTTCCCAACATCCTCGACAGCGATGGAAATGACCTGTTCGGTGAGAACTACGAGTTCACCCCGGGCAAAGATGAAGTCATCCGCGAAGGAACTGCTGGCTATGTGGTGAGTTTCGGGGAAGGCCTCTATCGCGCCCTGGATGCGGTGGAACGCCTGAAGCAAGAGGGGATTGATGTGGGGTTAATCAACAAACCCACGCTCAATGTGGTCGATGAAGAGATGATGACCAAGTTGGGCAATTCTCCGATGGTGTTAGTGGTGGAAGCCTTCAACCGTCGCACGGGGTTAGGTAGCCGTTTCGGCAGTTGGTTGTTAGAACGCGGCTTCTCGCCCAAGTTCGCCTTCTTGGGAACTCATGAAGAAGGCTGTGGCGGTCTCTGGGAACAGTTCCCCCACCAAGGGATTGATTCGGATGGTATCGTCGCCAAGGTTAAGGAACTCGCAAGCTAGATGCGATCGCCCGTGGAGGGTTGCCCCTTGACAATTATCCGCTTTTGATGTAAGGAAACGGGGAGCCGGAGCAATCCTGTTCCCCGTTTCCTGTTGCCAGAAGCCTCTTGCCATCCCCTCGGTGGGAGGGGTTAGGGGTGGGTTATGCCTCTTGCCAGGAGCGGTGCGTTCCGGCAGGTTCCAATTGAACCTTCAATGCTGACAATGATTGCAAGCCGGAACGCACCCTACCCCTGGGTTCTGTTGCCTTTTGCCTTTTGCCTTTTGCCTTCTTCTCCCCTCTCAGCTTTCCCGCAACACATACCCCACGCCGCGCACGGTCTGAATGAGTCGTTTATCCCCTTCATTCTCGATTTTTAGGCGTAAATAGCGGATGTAGACTTCAATCACATTCGACTCCCCCATAAATTCATAGCCCCAGACGTTTTCTAGGATTTGTTCACGGGTGAGAACTTCCCGGG
>NZ_JAWOCL010000111.1:0-17553 GCF_046483825.1 Sodalinema sp. | reverse complement strand
GTCACGATTCAAGCCAGTGGCGGAGAACGGTATTTAAGCACCCAAATGTTTCAACCTCAATCCCTAGAAGCCGTCGTTCACTGACACCACTTATCATCTCTAGTTTCATGCTCTTGGGGCGACTCTGCCTCCCGATGGCAGGCGGCAGAGCCGCCTACAGTCCGTGTCACGGCTTCAGCCATGACACGAGGAATTTCTATTCCCTGTTCCCTGTTCCCTGTTCCCTGTTCCCTGTTCCCTATTCCCTATTCCCTGTTCCCTATTCCCTGTTCCCTCGCCACAGATGTAAAACTAGACTAAAGCTCAACATCCCTCCTCCCTATGTCTTCATGTCCTCGATGCCAGCAAACCGTACGCCATGATGCCGTCTCCTGTCCCCACTGTGGCTATGAACTCAAAGCCTTTGGTCATCCGGGGATTCCCCTCTATCGAGGCAATCCCGAGGAACCCCTCTGTTTAACCTGTACCTATCACCTCGATGATAGTTGCAACTTTCCTAAACGGCCCCACGCCCAAAGCTGTACCCTCTACCAGAACATCGACGAGCCGATTCTCACGCCAACGCCTCAACGAAAACTCGCACCTTGGTATCGCCGTAACCCAGCCCTCGTGGGATTTCTGGGTCTTCTAGCTATCAGTCTCATTCTGGCCTTAGCCAATTAGCCACTCGTGAGCGACGACCTACGATTCACGATTAACCGTCAGTTGGGGAGTTGCATCAATGGGAATGCTACCCGGTTGGCTGGACTCTTCCGCCACGGCTAAATCGAACCAGAAGGTTGTACCAACACCCACTTCACTGACTAAATTGACATTGGTGTGATGTTTATCGATGATGTTGCGGACAATTGATAGACCTAGTCCGGTTCCTTCTAGGGTATGAACCCGGTTTTCAACTCGGAAGAAGCGGTCAAAAATTGCCTCTCGATCTTCTTCCCCAATGCCGATTCCGGTATCCGCCACTTCCACTCGTACATAGCGTGTTTCCCCTTCCATGACGTGATGCTCTTCGGGTGCAACGGTGGAGAGAAGATAAGCTCGGACAATCACTTTTCCACCCGCTTCGGTGAATTTTAAGGCGTTACCAACTAAGTTGGCGAACACTTGTAAGAGGAGGTCGTAATGACCCAACACTGAAGGGAGTGAGTCTTCGACCTCTTGTTTGAGTTCAATTTCTTTATCTTTGGCATTCAATTGATAGGTTCGTAGGGTTTGTTCAATGGGTTGAACAATATCGAGGGGTTCAAGTCGGTAAATTCGGCAGGATTCGAGGCGGGATAAATCGAGAACATCGTTGACAAGACGAGTTAGGCGATCAGTTTCATGGTTGGCGGTTTCGAGGAATTCTCGCCGTTCGCGATCGCTCAAATCATCGCCATATTCATGGAGTGTCTCAATAAAGGATTTGATATTAAATAATGGAGTCCGTAGTTCGTGGGAAATGTTGCTAATAAACTGACTTTTAGCTTCATTTAACTCCACTTCTCGGGTAATATCTTGAACCGTAATGGCAATTCCTTTGACGTTTTCGCGTTCGCGATCTAAAACCGTTGTCACCAAAATACGAATCATGCGTTGAGTGGGTTCGCTAATGGAGATACGAAACTCACCACTATCCCGTTCCCCTTTCGCCATTTGATAGAGTGGCCGTGTTAGTTCTACTTGAATCGCGGCGGGGAAGGCGTGTAGAACATTAGTTCCAATTAGGGTTTGATCATCCCAGCCAAAGATGCGGCGGGCGGTGGGATTGACTAAGACCACGTGCATTTGATTGTCCAACAACACGGCTCCATCGGCAATGGTGGAGACGAGGGTTTCGAGTTTGGCTTTTTCGGCGGTGAGTTCTTCGATATTTTGTTCTTCATAGCGTTCGAGACGTTCAGCCATCTCGTTAAAACTCTCGATGAGTTCGCCTAATTCACCGCCGAAGGGTAAATCAACCCGTTGGCGAAAGTCCCCCGAGGCGATATTTTTCACCCCGACGAGGAGTTCCTTGATGGGGCGGGTAATGGTGAGGGCGTTGAACACCGCCCCTAGGATCACCATCACCCAAATCGAGACAAACACGGCGATGGTGACATCACGAGTTAACCCCGAAGAGGTGACGACGGTGGGGTTGGGGTTGATTCCGACGGCCATAATCCCTAAATGGCGATCGCCCTGAACCAAGGGAACAAAGACATCAGTCACTTGGCCGTTCGGGGTATTATGTTGACGGACAAAGGGCTGTTCCGATTGGCCGACTCCCTCGGGAAGTTGGATGCGTCGTTGAATCTGGAGGGAGTTCTGAACCGTGGCCTCAGAATAGGGAATCCCGAAGAAAATTTGCCCATCTTCATCGGCGTAGAGAATATAACGAACACTGGAGGTACGACTATAGAACTGACTGCTAAATCGGGCCAGTTCAGTTTTGTTGTCTTCGGCGATCAGTTGAGTGACGTTGGCCGCCAGGAGCAGCCCCAAATCGCGCCCGAAGCGGGTATCATTAAGCCGTGCATCCTGCTGAATTGTGTTGGTTGCCCAAAACGTCAAACCGCTCACAATCAACGATACGACGAGGGTTGCCGCCGCCATGAGTTTGGTCTGAAGGGTAAACTCCGACCACCAGTTTTTAATCATTTGGGCAATCTGTTGCAGTAGGGTCAGCAAGGTTGAGGTGTGGCACGTCACTAGGCATTTACGCTTCTATTCTGCCACGTCCGTGACCGTTGAGAGGTTTCCTGAAGGTTCAAGCGACCCGAATCGGCCAACCTAACCCTAGGATAAAGGGTTGCAGGGTTAAGCTAGTCAGTCTGTTGGAGGAGATGGCCGTGGTGACACAAGTTTTTGTAACGGGAGGAACGGGATTTATTGGGTCCCATGTGGTGCGATCGCTGCTAGAGTCCAATTATCGAGTTCGCGCCCTGGTTCGCCCCCAAAGTCGTTTAGATAACCTAGTCGGGTTGGATATTGAACAGGTGACGGGAGAGGTTAACAGCCCCGAGTTAGCCCAACAGATGCAGGGGTGTGATGCCGTCTGTCATGTGGCGGCCCACTATTCTCTCTGGCGACGCGATCGCCCCCGTCTGCATCAGGTGAATGTCTTGGGAACCCGTCAGGTTTTACAGGCGGCCCAAACTGCTGGCGTGGAACGGATTGTCTACACCAGTTCCGTGGCCGCCATTGGTGTTAAACCAGGGGGCCAGGTGGCCGATGAAACCTATCAAAGTCCTCCCCAGGGTCTCATTAGCGCGTATAAACAGTCCAAATACTGGGCCGAACAAGAGGCGATGCAGGCGATCGCCCGAGGACAGGATATCGTCATTGTTAACCCCAGTACACCGATTGGGCCACGAGACATCAAACCCACTCCCACGGGAGACATTATCCTGCGCTTTCTCCAACGACGGATGCCCGCCTATGTCAACACCGGCTTAAACTTTATCGATGTGCGCGATGTAGCCCGAGGTCATGTTTTGGCCTTGGAACGGGGCCAAACGGGAGAACGTTATATCCTAGGCCATCAAAATCTCAGCCTCAAAGCCTTTTTAGACAAACTTGCCCATCACACCGGTTTAAGCGCCCCCCGCTATACAGTTCCCCTCTGGCTACCGCTGGCGGTGGCCTGGATTGATGAAATCCTCTTAGCCAAACTGGGCAAATCTCCCTCAGTTCCCCTCGATGGGGTGAGAATGTCCGCCGAACCGATGTATTACGATGCCTCGAAAGCGGTACGAGACTTGGGCTTACCTCAGTCGAACTTGGATGATGCGATTGTCGCTGCGATCGATTGGTTTGAGGGAATCGGGAACAGGGAATCGGGAATCGGGAATCGGGAATCGGGAATCGGGGAGAAATAAGGTCGGGGGAATCCGCAAGTGGCCTGTCGGCTTCCGCTATTCTTGTTCCGCTAACTCCATCCAGCGAACCGTGGAGGTTTCAATCTGATGACTTAACTCCGCCAATTGGTGAGATAGGCTTTCTAGGGCCACATGGTCATCCGGGGGATTTTGATAGAGTTGGTTTTCGAGTTGGGCCTTGCGTTCCTCTAAATCGGGGATTTGTCCCTCCAACTGTTCGAGTTCTCGCTTCTCCTTATAGGATAACCCCGAGTTTGAACTGGACTTCGATGAGGATTTTGAGGCAGACTTCGCGGATGCTGTCGTCGAGGAGGAGGGTTTAGGAACATTGGCAGCCGACTCTTGCGCGGCTTTGGCGGCCCGTTCGGCTTCGAGTTGTTTGTAGTCGAGGTAAATGGAATAATTGCCAGGATATTGGCGAATCTGTGCGCCGGGTTCCATGGCGAAAATCTTGTTGACGGTGCGATCGAGAAAATAGCGATCGTGGGAGACAACGATCGCACACCCATTAAAGTCCTCTAAATACTCCTCCAATACCCCCAACGTTTGCACATCCAAATCATTGGTGGGTTCGTCCAAAATCAAGACATTGGGGGATGTCATTAACACCCGCAAGAGAAATAAACGCCGCTTTTCTCCCCCGGAGAGTTTATGTAACGGCACATATTGCTGACTAGAGGGAAAGAGAAACCTCTCCAACATTTGCGAGGCGGTGATAATACTGCCATCAGCGGTTTTAACGAGGGTGGCGTCTTCCTGAACATAGTCAATGACGCGCTGGTTTTGGTTGGCTGACTCGACTAAGTCTTCAGAGTGTTGATCGAAATAGCCAAAATGGATGGTTTCGCCAATTTCGACGGTTCCAGAATCGGGTTCGGTGCGCCCAGTAATGATATTCAGCAGGGTCGATTTGCCGGTTCCATTGCCACCAATAATTCCGACGCGATCTTGACGATCAAAGCTGTAGGTAAAGTCTTTAAACAGTTGGCGATCGCCGTACCCTTTCCCCACTCCTTCTAACTCAATCACTTTCTTGCCAATCCGTCGCGTGGGGGTAGAAATATTGACGTTTCCCACCTGTTGCTTAAATTCAACGTCTTGCATTCCTTCAATGCGTTGAATCCTAGCATTTTGCTTAGTACTCCGAGCCTTCGGTCCCTGTTTAAGCCATTCGAGTTCTCGCCGCAAAACCCCGGCGTGTTTGCGTTCTTGGCTGGCGGCTACTTCTTCGGCGAGGGCTTTTTTCTCTAAGTAATAGGAATAGTTCCCAGAGTAGGTATATAAATCTCCTCGATCTACTTCTAAAATACGGGTGGTCACTTGGTCGAGAAAGTAGCGATCGTGAGTGACCAAAACCAGGGCGGCGGGATAACGTTGTAGGTAAGTTTGTAGCCAATCGACAGATTCGGCATCGAGATGGTTGGTTGGTTCATCCATTAGCAACAAATCCGGTTCTGCTAATAGGGCCGCCGCCAAGGCGATGCGCTTGCGATAGCCTCCCGAGAGGGTTCCCACTTTGACCTCTAAATCCTCAATCCCTAATTTTGAGAGAATAATTTTGGCTTCGGTTTCCAAATCCCAAGCGTTAGCCGCATTCATTTCTTCGGTGATGCGGGTAAGTTGATTCATCAGGCGATTAAGTTCATCTCCTGACGCTTGAGAGAGATGATGAGACAGAGCCTCATAGTCACGAACAATCTGCATTTTAGAGCCACAATCGGAGAAGACTTGCTCTAAAACAGTATGATCGGGGTCAATATCGGGCTGTTGTGGTAGGTAAATGACCCGTTTGTTGCGGTTAACGAGGCGATCGCCCTCATTATAGGGTTCAATACCCGCGAGTATCTTGAGGAGGGTTGATTTTCCAGAGCCATTGGTTCCAATTAAACCAATTTTGTCTTGGGCATCGACGCTTAAGCTGGCATCCCGTAGAATCTCTTTGATACCAAAGTCTTTAGCAATAGATTTAAGGGTGATAATACTCATAAAATGTGAGGTAGTAACCGGTTAATGTCTGAGGTGAAGGTCAGAGAATTGTCTTTAAAATGTATTCTCAAAAATCTTATCGAACTTAACCAAACTTCATTATAATCGAAACTGGACAAGGATTTGCCCGTCGTGGCTCCCGAGAGCCTGCCTCGGGCCAGTCTAGGCCCTTGATCTTTCTCCAGGAGGGCGATCGCGCCGTGGGCAAAAGGCAAAGCCGGTTGACGGTAGCCAGTGATCTCAGCCTGATGATTCAGATTCAGCGCTGGTTTGAGGAGTTTTGTTTGCAGCAACCGAGACTGTCCCATTGGTCCGATAATCGTCTCTACTGTCTCAAGTTAGCCATTGCTGAGGGATTTAGTAATGCTGTCCGCCATGCACACCGTCATCGTCCTCCCGATACCCCGATTGAGATTCAACTCTCCCTAGAATGCGATCGCCTCGAAATCCGCATTTGGGATTTTGGCCAGCCGTTTAACCCGGAACAAGTCCCCGAACCTGAACCCGGAACCCTGCGTCAAGGGGGCTATGGCTGGTTCTTGTTACGACGACTGTGCGATCACGTTACCTACCACCGCGACTATTATGGACGCAATTGTCTACTCCTCGAACAAGGTATCGAGACTCCCTCTGACTCTCTCTCCTCAGATTAGCCTCTCCCTAGGTAATTTCCCGGAGAGGCGATCGCCGAGTTGAAGAACGAACTAGACGCGACTCGGTTACCGTCGCCCCCGACCGTCTCAACTGAGCCTCCAATCAATCCCTATATTGGTGGGCAATAGTGGTTAAACTACCATGATATGACAAGACGATCGCGAACCTTAAGATGAAAAAAGCACTAATTTGTGGAATTTCCGGGCAGGACGGCGCTTATCTGGCGAAGTTTCTCCTCGAACGAGGCTACGAGGTCTGTGGAACCTCCCGAGATGCCCAAATGTCCTCCTTCAGAAATCTCGTGGCCCTGGGGATTCGCGATCGCGTCAGCCTCTACTCCATGAGTCTGACCGACTTCCGTAGCGTCTTACAAGTCCTAGACAAAACCCAACCCAACGAAGTCTATAACCTCAGCGGTCAAAGTTCCGTCGGACTCTCCTTCGACCAACCCGTCGAAACCCTCGATAGCATTGCCACAGGAACCCTCAACCTCCTCGAAGTGATCCGCTTTATCGGCTCTCCCATCAAATTCTACAACGCCGGTTCTAGCGAATGCTTCGGCGATACCCAAGGCGCAGCCGCCGACGAACAAACCCCCTTCCGACCCCGCAGTCCCTACGGTGTCGCCAAAGCCGCCGCCTTCTGGGAAGTCGCCAACTACCGCGAGGCCTATGGACTCTTCGCCTGTTCCGGGATTCTCTACAACCATGAATCCCCCCTACGTCCCGAACGCTTCGTGACCCAAAAGATTGTCGCCACCGCCTGTCGTATCGCCCAAGGAAGCAACGAAACCCTCTATTTAGGCAAAACCAGTATTCAACGAGACTGGGGTTGGGCGCCCGAGTATATCCAAGCGATGTACTTGATGTTACAACAGGATATCGCCGAAGATTATGTTATCGCCACAGGATGCACCTATAGCTTGCAAGATTTCGTTGAAGCGGTGTTCGCTCATCTGGGACTGAACTCAAAAGACTGCGTCACCACCGATGAGAGTCTCTACCGGCCCACAGATATCGCCGTCAGTCGTGGGAACCCCGCTAAAGCCAAACGACAGATGAATTGGCAAGCTGAGTATGATATGCCCGAAGTCGCCCGGCTAATGGTCGAGGCCCGCTTGCAAGACTCCCCCTAATTGGGTCAACGCTCTCAGCTAACTGACGGCTAACTGACGGCTAACTGACGGCTAACGGAGTTGGCCCAAGTTGGCCCAATTGAGTCCAGACAAGGCAAGAGTTGAGAGTTGCTCTTTACCATTAGATGTTCTTATTGTCAAGGCAACTTGTTGATTTTCGATGGTTTCAATTGTTCATGTTCCGTTAAATTAGTATGACCCCCCATTCCCATTCCTCTGTTACCAACGATGTTACCAACGATGTTACCAACGATCGCACCGCCGAGCGATCGCTCCAACATCGCCAGATGCACTTATTTGTCTTCTTAGAAATTTTCTCCTGTGAAGGCGGGATTCAATCCTATGTCAAAGATGTCTTACGAGCCTACGAACGAGCCGCCGCTGAAAGTCCCAGCGGCCAACGAGCGGAGGTCTTGCTATTACGAGATGGAGTCGGCTGTGATAACCCCTTCGAGCGTTCAGATAGCGCCTATCTAAGCTTCCGTTACTTCAAATCCGCCTCATCCTGGTGGGGACGCTTCAAGTTATGTCAGGCGCTACTAGGACGACTATTACGCCAGCGGCCCGCTTCCGTCATCTGCGGCCATATCAAACTCGCTCCCCTGGTGCGCCTATTCTGTAAACCGTTGGGGATTCCCTATCGTGTCATGACCTATGGTAAGGAGATCTGGGACCCTCTGCCGGGTGGCTCCCGTAAGGCGCTGCAACAGGCCCAAGAACTCTGGACCATTAGCCGCTATAGCCGCGATCGCGCCTGTGAATCGAATCATCTTAACCCGCAACAGTTTCAAATGCTCCCCTGCGTCGTCAATGGGGAGATCTTCTCACCGGGGCCAAAACCACAGTATCTCATCGATCGCTATCACCTCGACCACAGCCGCGTCTTAATGACCGTGGCCCGATTATGGTCAGGAGATATCTACAAAGGGGTTGATGTGACCCTGCGGGCCTTACCGAAAATTCTCCACTACCACCCTGACGTTAAATATCTCATCATTGGCCGGGGCGACGATCGCCCGCGCCTCGAAAAACTGGCCCAAGACTTAGGCGTGGCGCAACAGGTGGTCTTTGCGGGATTTGTCGCCACCGAAGAACTCCCCGACCATTATCGTGTCGCCGATGCCTATGTGATGCCGTCTCAAGAAGGGTTTGGTATCGTATATTTAGAAGCTATGGCCACCGGGATTCCGGTGTTGTCCGGTCAGGGTGATGGTTCAGCGGACCCCTTGCAAGATGGTAAATTGGGATGGCAGGTTGCCCATCGAGACCCTGAGGCCGTAGCCGGGGCCTGTATTGAAATGCTACAAGGTGGCGATCGCCGCGTCGATGGTTCCTGGCTACGGGAAGAAACCCTGGCTCAATTCAGTGAAGGGGCGATCGCCCGCCGGTTGCAAACACTGATGGGCTTTCAATAGAGTGAAAAGCAGAGTGTGAAAGACGAGCGGTCAGTTCAGTATAGGGGAAACTCCCCCCTTGCCGCTGCCCCATGTCACCAGCAAGGAGGCTGTTGTGGATCCGAACGATTTTAAGGTAAAGGCAAATTTGAAACAGTTACAACTGTCGGGCCTGAGTTTTTGGCTGACGGTGTTGCTGGTTGTTAGTCTCCTGACGACCGTTGGCCTGGGTTGGGTCGTGCAATGGGTTTTTATTCTACTGGCCTCAATCCCCGTCTTGGCGATCGTTGCGGTTTTGGGCTTGCAATGGTGGATTCGACGTAAACTGGTTCAGGATCGCTGTCCCGTCTGTCAGTTTGAGTTTGTGGGCATTAAGGATGCGACGCTAAATTGTCCAAGTTGTGGCGAGACCCTTCAGGTGGTCGATGACCGATTTGAACGTAGCACCCCCGCCGGAACTATTGACGTACAAGCCACTGACGTGTCCGTTAAGACCCTGGATTCGTCGGTAATACCAAATCAGTCCAATCCGTCCTCCGAGGCAAATGACAGCGATTAGGAGGGCGATTCATGGCTCAGCGAACGACTGCTCATTCAAGCAATCCATTCAATCAATCCATTCAAGCAATCCATACATGAGGTGTACACAGGTGTTGAGACGTAAAGGGCTATCCCAATCTCTCGTGGGGTTGGTCATGGCCGGACTGCTGCTGGGTAGCTGTCAACAGTCGCCCCCGGCGGATTTAGAAACTCAGGTGCTAGAGATTCTGCGGGAGAACCCGGAGGTGATTTTAGAGTCGGTTCAGGCCTACCAGCAGCAACAACAACAATCTCAACAGAACTCTCGTAATGAGGTGGTGCAACAGATGCGCCAGTCTCCGGCGGAGTTTATTGGCGACTCTCCCCAGAAAGGGGCCGAGGCTCAAGAGATTGTGATGCTTGAGTTTTCTGACTTTCAATGTCCCTTTTGCGAGCAGGCCAGTGGAACGGTGACAGAGTTTATCGAGAAACATGGCGATCGCGTCACCTTAGTCTTTAAGCATCTCCCCCTCGTCTCAATTCACCCTCAAGCGCTCCCCGCCGCTCGCGCCTCCTGGGCGGCTCAACAACAGGGACAGTTTTGGGAGTATCGTAGCGCCCTGTTTGAGAATCAAGACCGTTTAGGGGATGCGCTCTATGTGGAGTTGGCTCAAGAGCTAAATCTGGATATGGAGCAATTTGAGGGCGATCGCACCAGTGACGCCTCCATTACAGCCGTTCAAACAGACTTGGAACTGGCCGATCAACTCGGATTAACCGGAACTCCCGCCTTTTTCATCAATGGAGAAGCCTTCACCGGCGCCGTCTCCCTCGAAGATATGGAATCTGTCCTCGAACAAGTTACCGCCCAACAGTAGCCTCTGGAGCCTCTGGGGTCACTTCGAGGCCCACTTGCGTCACGAAACACTGAAGTTTCACTTTTCCTTAATCTAAGACCAAAAACACGGCTATCTCTTGCCAGTCAAGCGATTGCGCGATTTAATTTTCCTAAAAACGCCCCTAGAGACCTCAATACAGATTAAGGTGTATTTGTCAAGATGTGTCTTCTGGGGGCAAAGTGATATATGAATAAGGTGTCTCAGAATACCTTAAACCCAGTTATGCTCTCTATTGAGTCGAGACCCTATACCGATGCGCCACAACTCGGTCAAACTCAGCGTGTTCTCATCGTCGAAGACGAACACCTGATCCGAGAAATGGTGACCTTAGCCTTAGAAGATGAAGGCTACCAGGTGCAGATGGCGATCGATGGGCAAACGGCCCTCACCTTTTTGAGCGATCCACAGCTCCAACCGGGCGAGTTTCCTTTCGATCTGATCATCCTAGACCTGATGCTCCCTCAGGTGAATGGCCTCGATCTGTGTCGATTGTTACGACAACAGGGAAATCCCGTACCAATTTTAATCCTCAGCGCCAAAGGGAGCGAAACCGATCGCGTCCTCGGCCTGGAAGTCGGCGCCGATGATTACCTGACCAAACCCTTCAGTATGCGGGAGTTGGTGGCTCGTTGTCGCGCCCTGTTGCGTCGCAATCACTACAACATCGTCAACAAGCCGCTGCGGTTTGAATTTGGGGATATCATCCTCTATCCTCAACAATGTCGCGTTTTAGTGCGCGGTGAAGAGATCAATCTAGCGCCGAAAGAGTTTCGGCTATTGGAACTGTTTATGAAATCCCCGCGCCGAGTTTGGTCCCGAGAACAACTGCTCGATCGCGTCTGGGGTTTTGATTTCGTCGGCGACAGTAAAACCGTCGATGTCCATATCCGTTGGTTGCGCGAAAAACTCGAAGCCGATCCAAGTCATCCTCAATACATCATCACGGTACGGGGCTTTGGTTATCGCTTGGGGTGAATCGCTTGGGTTAAGATGCAATTATGATCTAGGAATGCCTCGACTATCGAGGAACGCGGAAGACAGCCCAAACTGCTGGGTGAGGAGTCAATCATGGAGGCGGTGGCATTTCTAGTGGGATTAGCCGTCGGGGCTGGGGCGATCGCCTGGCAGGCCCGGCGACAACGGCATTATTGGCAACGATTACTGAGCCAGGTTCCGGCTGAGGTGACGCAAAAGGATTTGTCAGTCCAGTCGCAAATGCGGCAAGCCCTCACCCACCTCAGTCATTGCAAAGCCGAGGCTGAGGCTCAGTTAGTGATGTATGAGCAGGTGCTAGAGTTGGCGCCAATTGGCTATGTTCAAGTGGATGCAGAAAACCATCCCCTGATTTTTAACCAGGAAGCTCGTTCGCTGCTGAAAGTCTCGGATTGGCGTCCTGGGGGCGATCGCCTGTTTTTGGAGGTGGTTCGCTCCTATGAGTTGGATTTATTGATTCAGCAGACTCGCTATCAACAACAGTCCTATCACCGGGAATGGCAGTTTTTTCCTCACGCCACCGATGCCGATGAAATTATCAGCCAAAATCCCCAAACCCTGAAAGCCTATAGCCTACCGTTGCCCGATGGCGATGTGGGGGTGTTTGTGGAGAATCGTCAAGTTCTCTTGGAGTTAACCCAATCCCGCGATCGCTGGATGTCGGATCTCGCTCATGAACTACGAACTCCCCTCACCTCCATTCAGCTCGTCGTCGAAACCCTCGTCGAGCGCCTAGACGGACCCATGAGAGGCTGGGTGGAACGATTACTCCCAGAAACCCAACGGCTCGTCTCATTGGTACAGGATTGGCTGGAATTAAGCCATATTGAACGTCAAGGAACTCTGACAACTGAAGCGATCCATCTCCAGGATTTAATTGAGTCAGTTTGGCAAACCTTAGATCCCTTAGCGCACCAGAAATCGGTTTATTTCAGTTATCGTCAATCCGGTGAGTTCGCCCAACCCTTAGCCGTGGAGGGGGATAATTCTCGCTTATATCGGGTCTTTTTGAATCTATTAGATAATGCAATCCGCTATAGTCCCCCAGGGGGAACCATTCAGGTGCAAGCTCAGCGAATCTCTCGATCGCAGCAAGGCGATCGCGTGCAGATCCAAGTCATCGACGAAGGGAGTGGCTTCGCCGTAGCGGATTTACCTCATGTCTTTGAACGACTGTATCGTGGTGATCCCGGACGAGGGCGCAATCCCGAGGCAGATCCCAACGTTACCTCACCCACCTCGACTGGGAGTGGCTTGGGGTTGGCGATCGTCAAACAAATTATTTTGGCCCATAACGGAACCATTCACGCCGATAATCACCCCAAAACCGGCGGCGCTTGCTTAACCCTTGAACTTCCTGCAGCGACTCTTTCCTGAAGAGGAGTCTTGCCCCTCAAGGGGAGGTAAAGCGATCGTAAACCTCGGATTAAATCTCAGAAGAATTACCGAATTTCACGATAAAAGCCCCTAAAGTTTGCTCCCATTTTGAGAAACTTGTCTCACAATAGGAGAGAAACTATAGGAGCAAGCGCGATAGTGCAACGGGTGAACACCTCTAAACTCAATTCCAGTCGTCAACATTTTGAACGAGAACTCAAACGCCTACGCCAAGATGTCTTGCGCATGGGCGCTCTCGTGGAAAATTCCTGTCGTCTTAGTCATCAAGCATTGTTTAATCGGGATCTCGCGGCCGCCGAAGCGCTGCGCCCCCTCGACAAACAGATTGACCGCTTCTACCGTCAGATTGAATCCGATAGTATTATCTTGCTGACCTTGCAAGGACCTGTGGCCCAAGATTGCCGCGTCTTAGGAGCATTTATGCAGCTTGTACGCGATCTCGAACGAATTGGCGATTATGCGAAGGATTTAGGGGAGATCGCCGTCAAGTTGTTTCCCTACACGGCCCTCGACTGTATGCCGGATGTGGAGCGGATGTCCCATGAAACCCAAGCCATGTTAGGGATGAGTTTAATGGCTCTGGTGAATCTCAATCCCGAAGCCGGCAATCAGATGAAGGAGAAGGACACCACCGTCGATGATGCCTATGATCGTCTCTATCGTCATCTGGCCAGCCAATCGAACTATCGAGGGGTGTTAGAGCCAGTCTTGCTGGTGACGTTGGCGATTCGTCATCTTGAACGCATGGCAGATCACGCGACCAATATCGGACAACGTGTGACTTATATTGTGACGGGGCGGCGGGGTTAGGGGGGAAGAGGCAAGAGGCAAGAGGCAAGAGGCAAGAGGCAAGAGGCAAGAGGGAACTGTTCACGGTCAATGTCAACGGTCAATGGTTAACGGTTCTCTGGGGTCATTGTTGAGAACGAGGTTGTCGCGGTGAATGACGGTTTCGGGACTGCGATCGCCCAAAATATCAGCGATTTGCTCCGACTGGGCGCCGCAGATTTTCTCTAAATCGTCGCTCTTGTAGTTGACAATGCCTCGCCCAAGTTCCTGGCCGCGCTCATCACAGAGAATGACCGCATCGCTGGCCTGAAACTTGCCCCGAACCGCCGTTAACCCCGCCGCCAGTAAGGATTTGCCGCCCTGACAAATGGCGTGAACCGCACCGCGATCGAGCAACAATTGACCCTGGGGGACTAGGCCAAAGGCAATCCAACGTTTTCGGGCGTTTTCGGGTTTGGCTTGGGCCACAAATTGGGTGCCGAGATCTGCTCCGTCTAAAATCGCTGCTACATTTTCCGGGGTTTTGCCAGCCGTAATCACGGTCCGCACCCCACTATCGCTGGCAATTCGGGCAGCGGTAATTTTGGTTTGCATTCCCCCCGTTCCCCAAGCACTCCCGGCATGACCAATATCTAGGTTCAAAAGGTCATCGACATGGTTGACTTTTGCGATGGGTTGTGCATTCGGATTCCGATTAGGATCGGCCGAATACAGGCGATCGACATCAGTGAGTAAAAACAGCCAATCGGCTTCAACCAGGCTGGCCACCAGGGCGCTGAGGGTATCGTTGTCGCCGAATTTAAGTTCCTCAGTGGCGATCGTATCGTTTTCATTGACGATGGGAATTACCCCGAGTTTTAGAAGTTCTTGAAAGGTGTTATAAGCGTTGACATAACTACTACGTTGCACCAAGTCTTTACGAGTGAGAAGAACTTGAGCAATGGGCTGTTGCAAACTGGTAAATAAGTCATCATAAACTCGCATCAAGCGTCCTTGGCCGACGGCGGCCACGGCTTGTTTGGTGGCTAAACGACGGGGGCGATCGCTCAACCCCAGTCGCGCACAGCCAACCCCCACCGCACCGGAGGAGACAAGAATCAGTCGATGACCGTGGCGACGCAGTTGGGTCAGGGTTTCGACTAAACGAGCTAAGGTCGATAGGGCGAGATCGCCACGATCGGGTTGAGTCAGGCTAGAGGTACCAATTTTGACGACAAGGGTTTGAGGCATGGGGAGAGAAGGCAAGAGGCAAGAGGCAAGAGGCAATAGGGGGAAAGATGTGGGAGAGGGGGAAAGATGTGGGAGCGATCGGGAATTGTCGATTAACAGTTGGCGATTAACTGAGTTAGGGCCTCTTTCATCTCCTCAATGGTGGTGGTGGCGGTTCCGAATTGGCGCACCACGAGACTGGCGGCGAGATTCCCGAGAACGACGGCTTCCCAAAGTGATGCACCGCTGGCCAGGGCTAGGGTTAGGGCAGCGACAACCGTATCTCCGGCTCCGGTGACGTCGAACACATCAGTGCGATTGAAGGCGGGAATCTGCTCAATGGTTCCTGAACGCTCGAAGAGGGTCATGCCATCTCCTCCTCGGGTAATGAGGATAGCCTGGGCTTGAGTGCGCTCTAACAGGTCGCTTCCGGCTTGTTTGAGGCTGCGATCGCCTTCGATCGCATAGCCGACTTCTAACTCGGCTTCCGGGAGATTGGGAGTAAACAGTGTCGCCCTTTGATAGCGACCGAGTTGGCTTTGAGTATCGACAATGGTGCGATCGCCGTTTAAGGCACTTTGAATCACTTTGGGGGTCAGAACACCATCCCCATAGTCGGAACAGACCACAGCAGCCACCGTTGAGGCCTGTTGAGCGATATAGTCGGCTAGGTGCTGCTGTAAGGCCGGTTGAGGGAGGGCATCGGATTTGCGATCGAGTCGTAGCACCTGCTGGGTAACTGACTGCCGTGCATGGGCCGAAATGCGGGTTTTGGTGACTGTGGGGCGATCGCGATCGATGAAAATACCCGTGGTATCGATGCCCGCTTCTTGAAAAATTTGAATCAGGGCCTGGCCTTGTTCGTCATGTCCCACCAAACCAGCGACAGAAATCTGGCCCCCCAGTTTCGCCAAATTGTAAACCGCGTTCGCGCCCCCTCCAGGGACGCGCCGAGTGGATTCATGGCGGATAATGGGAACCGGGGCTTCTCGGGAGATGCGCTCAACCTCCCCAGTGATGAACTCATCGAGGGTTAAATCGCCCACCACGAGAATTTGGGCGTTGCGGAATTGGTCGAGGCGTTGTAGGAGTTGGGGTTCGGCTTCTCGTAGGCGATCGTGGAACCGCTGGGCCTGGGGGAAATTGGCATCAATCATGGACGAGTAACCGGTGACGACACAGAAGAGCAACAAAGGGCAAATCAGCCCCATCGATTATTCCATATCTGTTGGCGATCAGTCTCCCAGCCAGCCGGCCCAATTCAGGACTCGCTGAAAATCCCCAACAATCCACTACACTGAAAAACACTAGACGCAGACCCGCTTTACCTTTCGCTATGGACACTCGCGATCGCCCTGACACCGACCTCCAACCCACCCCCCAACCCCGACCCAGAATTGGCCTGGCCACCATGTTCCGGCTGGGACTGTTCCAGATGGGACTCGGGATGATGTCCCTGCTAACCCTCGGCATCGTCAACCGTCTGGCCATCGATGAACTGCGCGTTCCGGCCCTCATTGCCACCGGGGCGATCGCCATGGAACGGCTCGTCTCCCCGGCCCGCGTCTTCTTCGGGCAACTGTCCGACTCCAAACCCCTCTTCGGACTCCATCGCAGCGGCTACGTCTGGATTGGCGCCATCCTCTTCACCAGCCTCTCCTTCATCACCGTACAAGTCCTCTGGCAACTGGGGTTAAGCCTACAAGTCAA
The DNA here is from genome assembly GCF_046483825.1 of Sodalinema sp. Lineage (NCBI taxonomy): Bacteria > Bacillati > Cyanobacteriota > Cyanophyceae > Oscillatoriales > Oscillatoriaceae > Sodalinema > Sodalinema sp. The sequence goes on along the minus strand of NZ_JAWOCL010000111.1, from coordinate 1,028 downwards.
CGGTATGGCTGGCCCCACCTACGGCTGGGCCGCCCTATTTGGCGGCTGTTTCATCCTCTATGGCCTGTCCATTAGTGCCAGTTCCACCCCCTTCGCCGCCATGCTGGTGGACATCTCCGACGAAGACCATCGCTCAAAACTCATTGGCGTCGTTTGGTCTATGCTCATGGTGGGCATCATCGCCGGTGCAATTATCGGCGGCAGTCTTCTCAATCAGCCCGATTTAGCCAACAGTGCCGGGGAACAGGTGGATATCGCCAGCCTCAGTCCCATCGTCAACCGCGTCTTTATCATTGTTCCCCTACTCGTCTTGAGTCTGTGCTTCCTAGCTACCGTCGGCGTCGAGAAAAAATACTCCCGCTACAGTCAACGCTCGAGTCTTAGCAACTCCGAAGATCGCGTCACCCTAGGAACCGCCATTCGTGTTCTCACCGCCAGTCGTCAAACAGGGTTTTTCTTTAGTTTCCTGTTGCTGCTGACGATTAGCCTGTTTATGCACGAAGTCGTCATCGAACCCTATGGCGGACAAGTCTTCGGCATGAGCCTATCAGAAACCACCCAACTGAATGTCTTTTTCGGACTTGGCACGCTCATTGGCATTTCGAGTACCGGCTTTTTGGTTGTTCCCCGTTTAGGGAAAGAACGCACTACGAAATATGGTTGTATTGGGGCCTCGGTTTGCGCCTTATTGTTCATCGTTGCCGGTGTGGGCCAGCGGGTGGAGTTACTGCAAGCCGCATTCCTGTTTTATGGACTCTTCGCTGGAACTCTCACTGCCGGAGCTACCAGTTTAATGTTAGATTTAACGGTGGCTGAAACCGCTGGGACGTTTATCGGTGCTTGGGGACTGGCTCAAGCGATGGCGCGGGGGATTTCGACGATTTTCAGTGGTGGCGTGTTGAATCTGGGAACGTTGCTTTTTGACTCGCCGCTGTTGGCCTATGGCTCGGTGTTTTTGTTGCAATCTTTGGGGTTGTTACTGGCGTTATTTCTCTTGAAACGCATTAACATTAAAGAGTTTCAGGTGA
>NZ_JAWOCL010000080.1:0-6705 GCF_046483825.1 Sodalinema sp. | reverse complement strand
CAAAAGGTGAGAGGTGAGAGGTGAGAGGCAAGTGGGAGGTTCTCCACTGTTCCCTATTCCCTATTCCCTGTTCCCTGTTCCCTGTTCCCTGTTCCCTATTCCCTATTCCCTGTTCCCTATTCCCTATTCCCTGTTCCCTGTTCCCTGTTCCCTGTTCCCTATTCCCTCTATTATTCAATATTGATTGCCATAAAATTGGGCTATGGGTGATAAACTTCTGTGTTTAAGTAACGGTCATGGTGAAGATGCGATCGCCGTGCGCATTTTGCAACACCTGCAACAGCATCCTCAAGGCCCGGAATTGGCGGCCTTACCCCTCGTTGGCGAGGGACGAGCGTATCAACACGTACCCGATGTTCCCATTGTTGGTCCCGTGAAAGCGATGCCCTCGGGCGGCTTTGTCTACATGGATGGCCGGGAACTCTGGCGGGATGTACGGGGGGGATTGTTGGGCTTAACCTGGGCGCAATGGCGTGTGGTGCGTCAATGGAGTAAACAGGGCGGTAAAATTTTGGCGGTGGGGGATATTGTGCCGTTGTTGCTGGCTTGGTTGAGTGGGAGTCCCTATTGTTTCGTCGGAACCGCTAAATCTGAGTATTATCTGCGCGATGAGATTGGCCCCTTGCAGCGACGCAGTTGGTTTGAGACGTTGGAAAGTTGGTCGGGTTCGGTGTATTTGCCTTGGGAACGGGCCTTGATGCGTTCAAAACGCTGTCGGGCCGTGTTTCCTCGGGATGGCTTAACCACGGAACGACTGCAAGAGATGGGGATTCGGGCCTATAACTTGGGTAATCCGATGATGGATGGCTTAGAAGCGAAGCCCGTTGTGGTAGAAGGAGAACAGGCGCGATCGCTTACACTCCTCTTGCTACCCGGTTCTCGGGTTCCTGAAGCGCATCGTAACTGGGAACAACTCCTGCAAGCGGTTCAGGGGGTGCAACGAGTTCAAAATAATCGACCGTTGACAGTTCTGGCGGCGATCGCCCCTGGCTTGGATCTCGAACCCTTTACTCGCGCCCTAGATGCTTATGGTTGGCAGGCCACCCGCAAATCGGTTCCCGGCATTGACGATGACGCGGCCCAACGATTTAGCTTTAATCAGGGGCGATTGGTTCTGAGTCAAAATGCCTTTGGGGACTGTTTACGCCAAGCGGATATGGCGATCGCCCAAGCCGGAACCGCCACCGAGCAATTTGTGGGCCTGGGGAAACCGGCCATCGCCTTCCCCGGTGAGGGACCTCAATATACCGCCGCCTTTGCTGAGGCCCAAGGTCGTCTTTTAGGACAATCCTTAATCCTCGTTCCCGGGCCGGAACAGGTGGCCGATGTGGTGCAACGCTTGCTGCAAGATCCCGATTGGCACCAACTCATTGCCGAAAACGGTCGTCGTCGTCTGGGACTCCCCGGCGCGGGAGAACGGATCGCCAGGGATGTCCTACAATTGTTGTTTGGGGTTGAATGATGGCCCCAGCCTGAGTCTGACTCCTGATTCTGTTCCTTTCGCGTTCTCTCGACCTTATGGACCGTTCTAAAGTTGTGGCCATCGTCACCGGGGCGATTTCCCTGTTGTTGGCGATCGCCTATCTCGTCTTAGTCCAATTCCTCGATTTTCGCGGCGAAATGCTGCCGGCCCCTCAAGATCTCTCGACGCTCATGAGTTGGTATGGCTAAGACTCCCCGCAAGCTATTAGTCCTCTCGACTCCCGTTGGCCCGTTGGGAACGGGATTAGGCGGCGGAGTGGAATTAACTCTGTTTAATATGGCCCAGGTGCTAGAGGAACGGGGCTATTCCGTGACGGTACTGGCTCCTGAAGGCTCGGCCTTACCGCCGTTAGAGATTCAAACTATCCCCGGACGCTTACAAGATACTGCCCAAAGTCAGGGACGACAAACCCCCATTACGCTCCCGGCTAACTCAGTTCTGGCGGCCATGTGTGAGACGGCCAGACAACGGCAGTCTGAGTTTGATGCCATCATTAACTTTGCCTATGATTGGCTCCCGTTTTATCTAACGCCCTTTTTTGAGATTCCGGTCTTCCATTTTGTCAGTATGGGGTCGTTGACGGATGCGATGGATGAGGTGGTGGTGAACGCCGTTAAGGCCACCCCTGAACGAGTGACGTTCTATACCCGCACTCAAGCCCAAACTTTCGGAGTCAACCGGCCCGATGGCCTCTACATTCCCAGTGGCTTAGATTTGTCTCTCTATGAATTTTGTGCTGCACCCCAGTCTCAGTTAGCCTGGGTGGGGCGTATTGCCCCGGAAAAGGGCTTAGAAGATGCTCTGGCTGCGATTAGTCAAACGGGAGACTCGATGACGGTTTGGGGGGTGATGCAATGTCCTGACTATTGGCAAGAGATTGGCCAGCGTTATCCCCAGGCGAAGGTCACCTATGGCGGCTTTTTGCCCACCCAGTCCTTGCAACGGGCCTTAGGGCAATGTCGCGGCTTGATCATGACCTCGAAATGGGTTGAAGCCTTTGGCAATGTGGCGATTGAAGCCTTAGCTTGTGGGGTTCCGGTGCTGTCTTACCGTCGCGGCGGCCCGGCGGAGATTGTCCGTCATGGCAAAACCGGCTGGTTGGTTGAACCGGATTCGGTATCGGGATTGGTTGCCGGAATTGGTAAACTGCCTCAGTTTGACCGTTGCGATTGTCGTCATCAGGCTGAAGTGGAGTTTTCTTTGGCGGCGATGGGCGATCGCGTCGAACAATGGCTGGCGATCGTTAATAGTGAATAGTGACGTCTGGATGGGCTGATGGCGATCGCCGCTATCTTTGCCGCTATCTTTAAGGACAACCTCAACCAACATGGCGATTGTTTGATCACTGTTAATGATCAACCAATGATCAACTCATGATCAACATCTGTAAACTGTAAACTCTTATCAATACTGACCTTGGATAACACCTATCAAGACTATGTAGAGCGTATCGCTCATCTGACGACTCCGGCGGCTCATGCCAGTAAACTTGAGCATATTGTCGAGTCGCCCAAGTTTGTCCCCACGGAGGATGGAGGGCGACAACCGGTGTCGTTTCCTGGCTACAGCATTATCACCCCTCCTGGGGCAGAGGATCGGGCCAATGTTGAGTTTTATCAGGTGGTGGCTGATTGTCAAACTCGCATTGCTCAACGACTTGGGGCCAATCTCTTTGCGGTGGTTCCCCCGAAGAGTTTTCACCTGACGCTGGCGGATTTGATTTGGGATAGTGCTTATCGTGAAGCGAGTCTGGACCCGGAATTTGACGACAAATTACAACAGTGCATTGGCGAGATCTTCGATCGCATTCAACCAATGTTAAGTAGTCCTAAGTCGCCTCAATGGCAGCTGAGTGGCTTGGTGGTGATGCCTCGGGCGATCGCCGTCACTCTCAACCCCAGCAATGAGGCCGCCTATGACCGTATTATCGCACTGCGTCGCGCGGTCTATCAGAGTTCGTCTCTGATGCAGTTGGGCATTGACCAACAATATAATCTCACGGCTCACGTCACTCTCGGCTATTTTGGCACGTCGGCAGACCCCCTCGACGGCCAAGAGTTAGCTCAGTTCCTCGATGACTGTGCGATCGCGGCCAAAACGGCGGCTCCCCCATTTTCGGTGACTCGGGCTGAATTGCGCAAGTTTACAGATATGACTCAGTATCACCGAGAGCCGGATTTCCCCGTTTTGAGCTTGTAAAGCCCATTAACACATTTTTGAATATATGTCAATGCTTTTGAAATAATAATTCACAACTAACCCAACCGGCTATAACAAGGGTTGGATTTGTTGTCGATAGGCGGTGGTGTTCAACCCATCGCCTTGTGCCGCTTGGGAGGCGTCAATCTCGTCTCGTAGGCGAGCGACGCGATTGCGGGTATCGGGGTGAGTATTGAGGAATTGGGGTAGGCCACCGCCACCGCTGAGGAGTCGTTCAAAGAAGTTGACCATTCCCACGGGGGCGTAATTGCTGCGGGTGAGGATCTCTAAGCCCACCTGATCGGCTTCATACTCAGCACTACGGCTGTTAGGGCGGTTAATCACCAATTCGTAGGCGATATTGACCAACACATCAGGGTCGACCCCCGTTGCATTGAGAACGCCCTGGGCGATCGCCGCTTGACGTAAGCGGTCTAACACGTGTTTCTCGGTAATATGGGCGATTTCATGGGCCACGACGCCCGCTAATTCCGCCTCGTTATCGGCCCGACGAATCAGGCCCGTATTGATATAGACAAAGCCGCCGAGAGTGGCAAAGGCATTGATGCTATCATCTTCGACAACCTGAAACGTAAACGGTAAGTCCGGTCGACTGCTTTGCCGCACCAGTCGCTGACCGATGACATTGACATAATTGGTGACTTGGCGATTATCGTAGAGGCGGACATCTCGGACGAGGCGATCGTTAATCTGTCGTCCCAGGGCCACTTCTTGCTCATCAGACATGGACGAAATCTGAATCACCTCAATCACATTGGGGAGAATATCGAAGATGGAGAAGCCCAAGACGGCGGAGGGAGACAGCAACAGAACCGAAACCGCCGTCACCAGGGAGAATGTGCCATAGAGGAGACGGCGTGAGAGATTGGAGGAGGACTTAGAGAAGCCAAACATGAGGAGTTAGGAGTTAGAGGTTAGGAGTGGGGCGATCGCAACGGGGGAAAACCCGACCGTTCCCCTCAAACTATAGACGCAGGTGGCCTCCAAAAAGTTCAGGGCCGTGATTCAGTGAAGCAGTATGCTAGGCTCGGAAGTTGAGTTTTAACGATATGCAAGACAACCTAAAATACAACTATGAAACTGCTCGATGCTAAGGGTCGTCTGTTTGGCAAAATTAGCCTACTCGACATTGGGGCGATCGCCGTCATTCTAGCCGTCTTTGTCGCCGTCTTCCTAGTTCCCGGAACTGGGGGATCGGTCGCTCAAGTGAACCTCAACACCCGCCCGGTTGAAATCACCGTCATCGTTCGTGGCCTAAGTGTCTTCGATGCCGATGGCTTTGTCGAACAGATGCGAGACGATGGGCAAACTGACATTATCATCCGTAACCAGCCCCACGGAACCATTGATATTGTCAACATCGAACGGCTACCGCGAACCCTAGCGGTTCCACAACCCGATGGAACCCTAGCCGCCCTCGAAGATCCCCGGTCAGAAGAACTCTATAGCGTTAGTCTACTGCTAACCTTAGCCGGGAACGCCCGAATGACCAGTAGTGGTCCCGTCTTGGGCAACAGCAAGCTCAAAATTGGTACATCTGTCGAACTCGAAGGAACCCTCTATAACTTTAACGGCAGCGTCATCGACGTCAACTTAGATCCGTAAACCCCTCTAAGACTAGCGAATCGTCGACCCCACCGCTAAGATGAAGCCATTTCAATCGACGGCGGCTACCCGTTGCAACGGTAGTCCTCGATGGATTCTCCCGATTGCTCCAGATATCGAGTTATGTCTCTCATGCCAGCTGAACCCGCACGCATCACGCCGATTCAACCCGTTAACCCCGTTCAACCGCCTCCTCAACCTCCGAGCGAGTCTCAAAACAATAACACCTCGGACAATAGCCCGATTACCGATCGCGACTACCTCGATCGCGTCGTGGGCCAGAATACCCGCAAGTACACCATGGCCAAAGCGGAGTTTTCAGTTCCCTGTATGCCCTCGATGCTCAACGAGGCCCTGCGACTCCTACAGGAGTATTGTCAACTGTTAGGCAAGCCAGGAACCCCCGAAGAACAAGAGAAACTGCGAGCCTTCCTCTCCCAGAAATTGCAGGAAGGGTTCAACGCCTCTCCCCATTCCCGATTAGTTCTCATGTGCGTTCCCGCCAAGCCCCAAATTGGACTTCTCGGCGGCGTCTCGATTCAAACCAAGGTGGTTTCTGAGTCGTTGAGCGATAAGTACACCACGTGGCCCAAAACTCGCCCCGATCCTCTTTTTGGCAGTGAACCCGACGTGAAAGTGATGAACGTGGCCGCCTCTTTGGGAGAACCGAGTCAAATTCGCGTTTTAGACGTAGGAGCCGGCCCAGGACGCAATAGCTTACCCCTAGCTCGTCGCGGCCACCCGGTTCATGCCTTAGAACTCACCCCCGTCTTTGCCGAGAAACTGGTGCAAGCCGCGAAACCCGAGAATTTACCTGTGGAAGTGGCCGTGGGGAATGTCCTCGATCCTTTAGTACGGATGCGGCCTTATTACTATCAGTATGTGATCTCGACTGAGGTGATTTCCCATTTCCGAAATACTCAAGAGTTACGCCTATTTTTTGGCAAAATGTGTGATGCTCTAGTCACAGGTGGGAAGTTGTTGGTGAGTCTGTTTTTGACGGAAGGGGGCTATCAACCAACGGATTTAGTGCGGGAGTTAGGGGAGGTGTCATTCTCCTCGATTTTCACTCCAGGGGAGTTACGCCAGTCCATTGAAGGCTTACCGTTAAACATGGTCTCAGTTGAAGCCACATTAGAGTATGAGAAACAGCATCATCAAGGAGAGTCTTGGCCACCAACACCCTGGTACGAAGGTTGGTGTTCAGGACGCAATGTGTTTCCGATTCAGAAAAAGCCGCCGATGCAGTTGTATTGGGTGTTAATGGAACGCTCGTGAACGTTAACGTCCACCTCCCGTCAGCACCCCCACTCCCTCGTGTCATGGCTCCCGCCGTGACACCCCCACTCCCTCGTGTCATGGCTCCCGCCGTGACACCCCCACTCCCTCGTGTCATG
>NZ_JAWOCL010000162.1:0-12163 GCF_046483825.1 Sodalinema sp. | reverse complement strand
GCTGGCAACAGCTTCGCTTCTACCGCGCCGAAGTTAACAAGGTGATGGAGAAAGCACGGACGGATAAGAAGATTGGCTCGTCGTTGGAAGCGAAACTAAAGTTATTTGTGGCAGATGAGACTCAGCGGGAACAACTCGCGGCCATGAATCCTGAGTTGGCGGTGGCGATGACGGCGGCTACAGCCACCTCTGCGGCTACCTCTGTTGCCGATGCACCTGATGCGGAGGCTTCTATGGAGGCTCCTACAGACGTGAAGACGGAAACCCCTGAGCCAGCCGCTGAGCCAGCCGCTGAGCCAGTTTCTGAGCCAGTTCAGGCTGAGACGCCAGAGGAAGCCGCCGCCGTCGAAGCCTCTGGAAATACGAGTTTAGAGCGATCGCGCCCTTCGGGGTTAGCCCTGCCCGATTGGGAAAATCTGGATGTCCACGATGTCATGGACTTTATTGTCGATGCGCCGGGGTATCTGGTGGATGTCTATCGTAATAACCGTTTGGCTTTGCGTAATCTGGCGTTGCTGTTGGCTCTGGTGGTAGTGGCCTATCTCTCGTCGAGTCTGTTAGCGGCGGTGAATCGTCTCTTGTTTTTGCCGGAGTTCTTTACGGCGATCGGTTTTGGCTATTCCTTGCGCTTTGGCTATCGCAATGTCTTGTATGCCAGCGATCGCCAGAAACTAACCGGACGTGTCAATGATCTCAAGTTAAAGGTCTTGGGAACCGATGTCGAACTGCCCCCCAATGCGGTGCAGCAGGTGAGCGATAAAGGGGCGATCGCCCCGGTGGATGAGGTTGACCCTCCAACCCCCCCAGAACTCCCCGCTATGGCAGAGGAAACCACCGCTCCTGTGGCCGATGGCAGCGTCGGTAATGGTGTCGATGAGTTGCGTTATCTGTTTATCTGCTCTCAAGTCGAACTACTCGACTCCCCTGAGGCTCTCGACGGAGTGACCTATGCGAGCCAAAGCGAGGGCCTGGGAATTGGCATCGTCAGTGCTGACGGTGACAAGTGCGAACGCTGCTGGAACTACTCGACTCACATCGGGGAGTCGGAAGAGCATCCCAGCCTCTGTGAGCGGTGTGTGGGCGCTTTAGCCGGTCAGTTTTAGGGCCATCATGAGTTACACCGCTGCCGATTGGATTGAAAAGCTCGATCTCGTTCCCCTCCCGGAAGAGGGGGGAATGTACCGCGAACTCTATCGTTCCGATGAGATCATCCCTCAATCGGCACTTCCAGACCGCTTTGAGGGCGATCGCACCTACGGCACCTCCATCTACTACCTCTTAGAAAACCCGGAATTTTCCGCCTTCCATCGCATTCGACAGGAGGAAATCTGGCATTTCTACGAGGGAAGTCCCCTAACCCTAGCCATCCTCACCCCCCAGGGAGAACTCTCTCAGCAGAAGCTAGGACGCAATTTTGAAGCTGGGGAGCGATTACAGGTGGTCATTCGCCGAGGGGATTTGTTTGCAGCCACAGTCGATGAGACAGGGGGCTATAGCCTCGTCGGCTGTACCGTCGCCCCAGGCTTTGAGTTTGCTGATTTTGAAGCCCCCAGTCGGGAGGTGTTGCTGCAAGCCTATCCCCAACATCGAGCGGTGATTGAGCAGTTGACTCGTTGAGATAACGGCTTAGGGGACTAGCATCCCTTGCAGATGGGGGATGAGATTGGGTTGGTAGCCGAAAAGATGATGGAGGCGATCGCCTAAAAGACTCAAAATCAGGTCAGTATAGGTCATATTGCAGTCTTGCAAGCCCTGGGCCACCAAACTGGTTTGATTGGGAGTAGGACGTTTGAGATCCGGTTTAGGGTTCGCTTCGAGGACATACAGTTGACCCTGGCCATCTTGTCTGAGGTCAATTCGCACCAGGCTAGTCAGGTTAAAGGCCCGATAAATCTGTTGGGCGATGGCTTCGAGTTGCGATCGCAGTTCCCGTTCTGACTCATCCTGGGGCGATAACAGTCGCATCCGCTTGGCGGTCATCCCCTTAGCATCCATTGAGGTAAAAATACGCTCATCAGCGTCTAACACCCGCTCAATGGCGGAAAAGGCGAACGGCTGGGGATTGCTCTCAAACACCCCTTGGCGATAGGTAATGGGGCCACAAACCGAGACGCAAAACTCCCGTCCCGGTAAATAAGCTTCAATGAGAGCCGTGTTAGCGGTAAGGTGATGGATTTTGGCCACCGCTTCCCCTAACTCTCGCGCGTCATCCACCACAAAGACATTGACGGAAGCTCGCCCTGAAACGGGTTTCACCACAAAGGGACCGGCAGTGTCGGCAAAGACCCGCTGAAATTGAGGATCTGTCTCTGGACGAAAAGGCTCCTGGAAGGGATGGGACACCACAAAGGGAGCCGTGGCGATTCCCAAGGCCTGCAACTCCCGTTTAAAGGCGTGTTTGTTGTCCAAAATGGAACTATTGAGGGGATTATGACCGATATAGGGAACCCCCAGCATTTCTAACATGGCGGGGGTGTGACAAACCGGGTCATAGCCTTGTACGCCGCCGGTGTTGAGCCAGGCCAGATCAATCTGGTGCTGTTGCAGGGTTTGCGGGAGGGTCATGTCGTCGGCTAAGAGGCTCACCTGCTCGAATCCCAGCTCCCCTAAGGCCTCGGCAATATCTTTGGCGACGGTGTGATAGGTTTTCGTGGAGCGGGGATTGTGGGTGGGGTAAATGACGGCTCCGGGTTGGGTTTTGTCGCCTCCGTGGATGACCGCAAGACGCCGTTGCGATCGCATCCGCGTCACGATATCTGTTAACTGGGTGAAATCGTAGGCCACTGTAGAATTCGCTGAATCAGACCGCATGGTTAAGCATATTGGGCAAAGAGATCTTATTGACTGGGATTATCGCCAGTTTGACCTTCGGAAACCGTAGGCGAGACAACCGCTTGCGTGGCACTGCCACTGGACCGGGTTAGATAAATCCCTGAGAGTACCATGGCAAATGCCAGCCAGTTCGTCCAGTCTAGGGCTTCGGCGAAAATTGCCCAAGCGAGGATGGCCGTTAGAATCGGCTCTAAGAGCAGAACAACGGCGATAAATCCTGAAGAGAACTGTTTAAGGCTATAGACGAGCAGTCCTTGCCCTAAGACCTGACAGACGAGGGCCAGAGCGGCGACGGCTAGCCAGACTTGCCAGGTTTGCGGGAATAGCTGGTCTTCTAAGAGGCTGGCGATGGGGAACAGCAGCAATGTGCCAACGGCGCAACGCCAGAGGAGAATGGTACTGGTACTCAGGCGCGATCGCAGTCCCTCGACGAGCAGTAAATTAGTTCCATAGAGGACTGCCGAGAGCAAGGCTAAGCCGTCTCCGAGCAGATGCTCATGGCTAATTTGGAAGTCTTCAACACCGATGGCAATGGCACCTAAAACGGCGATGATGGTTCCGAGGATAAAACGACGATCAAATTGTTGTCCCAGGAGAAGCCAGCCCCCCAAACTGGTAAAAATTGGGGTGAGGTTGCGTAGTAAGGTTGAGTTGGCAATACTGGTTTCGGTCAGCGATTGAGCCCAGAGGACGACGGAGGCGGAGGAGACGGCGGCCACCGCAATGAGTTTAATGCTGTCCTTGAGGCGGTCTGCTGATGGCGGTTGCCAGTCTTGTTTCCAGTTTAGGGAGAGGCTTGGCGGCCAGGGTTGACGCCAGTCTTGAATGGCGGTTAAGACCCAAAAGGCAACGGTGGCGATCGCCAAACGATTCAAAACTGTGGCGTTGGCCCCGAGTTCTTGTTCGGCAAAACGAATAAAAATTGCGGCACAGGAGACGGCCACAATGGCGAGAGTCAGGGTGAGAAAGGGTAACAGTTTGCTTGAAGCGATTTCTGCGGTTTTGGGATCGGTTGGGTTAAGGATTTCCCTCATCGTTTTAACGTTCATTTAACCGCTAGATGGGATGTCATCGAAGGATAGGTTAGACGAATTCAAATCATGATTCAATTATGATAATTGTCTGGGTATCTTTATCTACTATTTTCAAAAAAAAGGGATTTTAGGCTACTATAGATCCAATTAATTGGGAGAAAATGTCTGTGAGCAGTCTTTAAGCAGATGTCCTAGATTACGCTCTAGGTTACGGTACCAGACCGGATAACAGTTCCTTCGGAGCGTTGTTTCTTTATGAGGATAACCATTATCTCGTGGAATTTCTGACCATTTCAATGATTGGGGTAGGACTAGCCGCTGACGCTTTTGCGGTCTCCCTCACCAGTGGCTTGTATATCCGTCATCTCAAATGGCAAAAAGCCTTTAAGGTGGCGATCGCGTTCGGCATCTTTCAGGCAATTATGCCGCTCATGGGTTGGGGGGTCGGTGTTGGCTTTCGCGATTATATTATTCGCTTTGATCATTGGATTGGATTTATATTGCTGACGGCTCTCGGCCTGCGGATGATTCACGAAGCCATCTCCCAAGAGGAGAAGGAGAAACCGTTTAACCCCCTGAACCTGGAAACCCTCTTAGTGATGGCTGTGGCAACGAGTATTGATGCTTTAGCCGCTGGGTTAGGCTTTGCCGTCTTAAAAACCCCGATTCTCCTTACAATCGCCGTGATTGGGGTGATTACCTTCTGGCTTTGTCTCGGAGGAATTTATCTGGGCCATCATTTCGGCGATCGCTTCCAAGATAAAGTCGAAGTCATCGGCGGAGTGATCCTAATCGCGATCGGGAGCCGCATTCTCTGGCAAGGCCTCACCACGTGAATCCTCAAAGCAAATCCTCAAAGCAAAAAGCCGCTTAACCTAAGTCAAGCGGCTTTTTCTTAAAGGTGGCGGGAGGCGGATTTGAACCACCGACCTTCGGGTTATGAGCCCGACGAGCTACCAGACTGCTCTATCCCGCGTCGCCTTTACTACTATAACCAAACCAATCATGATTTGGCAACCCCTTGGGCAAAGTTTTTTGGATACTACCGGGTTAAAATCGCTCAAACCCTTACAGCATCACTAATTCGCCTTCGATATTTAAGCGTTTAAAATCATCGATCACCGTAAAGCGTTCAGCGAGGGCATCAGCCTGATCCGGTTGAATCCAGCCTAACTGGCGCAACAGATGTAGGGCAACGGCGTATTTAGCCCGTTTCGAGCCATCCGTGACCTTAATCGCCAATCCCATGCCATCACCAATCCGGCCGACGCACTGGATGCCCTCAGCGCCCGCTTTACTGACGAGGGAGCCATTGCTGATGCGCATCACTTCCGTATCAAAATGTCCCTCGCCGCCAACCATATCAGGATGATGGGTCATCGCGCGGACAATCCGTTCCATATCCAGACTCTCGCCTGAGGCCAGTTGAGCGAACAGAGACGCCATCTGATTTAACTGCATGAAATAGGTGGGAGCGCCGCAGTCATCTCGGGCCACCATTAACTCATCAGGGGGCATCTGTAGCAATTCCGCTACTTTTCCCAAAATCAGGGTTTGTACGGGGTGATTGCGCTTGAGATAGGTCGTTAGAGGAACCTGTCGCTGTTGACAGACTGCCAGCATTCCGGCGTGTTTCCCGGAACAGTTATGTTCGAGGGGCGATCGCTTCCCCTGGGGAATCGGACAGAGGAGTTGTTCGGGTTCAATGGAACATTGCCAGAGAATGCGGAAGACTTGGCGCACTTGCTCAATACGCGCTTGGTGGGAGCCACACATAATCGCTAAATCGCGATCGCTGAGGTGATAGCGTTCGAGGGTTCCCGTGGAGGTGACGGCTAGGGCTTGAAAGGGTTTGAGGGCTGAGCGGATAAAGGTAGCGGTTTCGGGATCACCAGCGGCGGACAGCACCCGCCCTCGGCGATCGCAGACCACGGCTTGGACATGATGTTTCGATTCAACAATTCCCTCCCGTAACAGTTGCACTTCGAGGGGGTGGGTGTGATGACGTTTGGCCATAAGATAGGATCTTCAGGTACAGATATGGGGACTAGGCAAGGCTCCAGGCGATCGCACTCACCACAAGAAACAATCCTAACCCGGCCGCGGTTCGACGCAAGCGTTGGAAAATCGGTTGCAGTTGATACTCAACAATTAGGCGATCGCGAGCTAAGACGGACTCAGTTTTCGTCCAAATTTGTCCGTCATACCAACCCGACTCTTCATAAATCACAACGGGGCTGTTGAGGCGATCGCGGATATATGTCCAGCCCAAAAACAGTCGCAACACCGCCAACGCCAGCACTAACGTTGCCCCCAGACTAGCACTGAGGACAAACTGTAGCGGAAACCGCTCCGGGGTAAAACTGGCGGCGGCGATGGGAGCAACAATCAGCCAACTCGGAATCCAAATCCAGCCCAGACTCTTGAGATAAGCGGGGAGGGTTTCCTGGCTAGCACGAAACAGACATCCATCTTTCAGGGCTTGATATTCCTGAATTGGCTGTTGCTCTTGGGGAACGGGACATCGAGAAATATCGAGATCGTTCATGCGGCGTGTTGACAGAGGTGACGAGGAGGTTACGAGGACAGACTGGAGTTGGCGATCGACGAGAGTTCGAGGCGTTCAGCATGTCCCCAGAAGGCTTCAAGATTATAAAACTCCCGTTCTTCGGGCATGAGAACATGAACCAGCACATCCCCATAGTCTTGTAGCACCCAAATTCCCTCGGATAGCCCTTCGACGCGGACGGGAGGACGGTCTAGATCAACCTCAACTTGAGCTTGAATGGCTTGGGCGATCGCCCGCACCTGAACCCGCGAGAAGCCGGTGATAATCACAAAGTAATCGGCGAGATAGGAGACTTCCTCAACCCGCAACACCACTAAATCCGCCCCTTTGCGATCTTCGGCAGCTTGAACCGCCGACGCAACGAGGCGATAACTCTCGGACTCATGGATGGGGGGGCGATCGTGGGAGGAGACGGTGGAATTGGACAGAGCAGGGGAATGAGGCTTATCGGTCATAGAATTGCCAAATCGTTAGGGTTCGGGAGATAGGATTATCGTATTTTTGTTGATATCCTAGCAAACCTGGACGTTTAATGCAGAAACCATCCTGAGAGCTCAAAACCGAAGCGGTGCGTTCGGGCAAGTTTTAACCAAGTTGTCAAAGCCCAGACGTCACTGAGGCCCGAACGCACCCTACCCCCTGTTCCCTGTTCCCTGTTCCCTGTTCCCTGTTCCCTGTTCCCTATCTTCCCCCATGAAAATTGCCACTTGGAATGTCAACTCGATCCGTACACGCCAGGGACTTGTTTGTGACTGGCTTCAAGCCAATCCTGTCGATGTCTTATGTATTCAGGAAACGAAAGTGGTCGATGGCGACTTTCCCCGCGAACCCTTTGCCGCTCTGGGTTATGAGCTGGCGGTTTCGGGGCAAAAGTCCTATAACGGAGTGGCGATGATGAGCCGATCGCCCCTAAAAGATGTTGAGATTGGTTTTAGCCCCAGGCTGGGGGCTGAGGTGGTGGGGGAACTCGACGCGCAAAAACGGGCGATCGCCGCTACAGTCCAAGGGATTCGGATTATCAACCTCTATGTCCCCAATGGCGGTGACTACGACAGCGATAAATATGACTACAAACTGCGCTGGCTCAACCAACTGTACGACTATACCAAATTAACCCTTGACAAATATACAGATGTATGTATTTGTGGCGACTTCAACATTGCCCCGGATGACCGAGATATCCATACGCCACCGGGTAAAACGCCCGTCGTTGGGACAACTCCCGTCGAGCGAGAGGCCCTACAGCGGGTTCTGAGTTTGGGGTTAGCCGACGCTTTTCGTAAATTCAACTCAGAGGCGCAACAGTATAGCTGGTGGGACTATCGAGCCGGAGCTTTCCCACGAAATCGGGGTTGGCGCATTGACCACCATTATCTCACTGAGGCTCTCTACAAACGGGCCAGCTCCTGTGTCATTGACCGCGAACCCCGACAATGGACGAAACCCAGTGACCATACCCCTGTTGTCGTGGAATGGCCCGATTAGTCTGGGGGTGAATCTGGAGCTGAGTCTGGGGCTGAGTCTGGGGCTGAGTCTGGGGGTTGGCGATCGCGTTGACGGGCCACAATCAGATTACTACGGGCCAAGGCATCGCTCGGATTGAGATCTAACGCCTGTTCAAAGGCCTCAATCGCCTCCCCATAGCGTTCTAAATCAAACAGCGTCGCCCCGAGATTGTTCCAGGCGTTGGCATAATCCGGGTTAAGGTCTAAAGCCATGCGATGGGCGTTTAGAGACTCCTCATAGCGGTCTAAATAGGCCAGAGATACCCCCATATTGTCCCACGCCAGTTCCTCACCACTATCGCCCCAGCGGCCATCCCCTTCAATCGCCGCCAAACAGGAATCGACAGCGGCTTCATGTTCGCCCAAATTTCCCAGCGTCGCGCAACGGTTGGCTAAGGCCAGGGAGTACGTGGGGGCCAGTTCCAGGGCGCGATCGTGAGAGTCGAGGGCCGCCTCGGTTTCACCAATTTCATCGAGGGCGTTACCCCGATTCGTCCAGGCCCGCTCATTCTCAGGATCCGTTTCAATGAGGGCATCACAGGCACTAATCGCGTCTTGGGCGGTGCCGGTGACACAGGTTTCGTACCAGTCTTGGGGCGGAGTATCTTGAGCGGATTCAGACTCAGACAACCCCGACTCAGGCTCTGATTCAGGCCCCAAGTCAGGGTTGGGTTGAGGGTGTCCTGAGTCTGGGAAGGTGACGAGACTCATCATCAGCAACGATCCGCCACCGATGGTTTTAATAAGAGAGTTCATAGTTGAGTCGGGGCATAACGATAATGCCCCCCATTCTGACCCAAATTATGCCGTTTGTTGCAGAAGAGCGTCCAGTTCTCCCTTGGCATCGAGGGCGTGCAAGTCATCGCAGCCGCCAATATGTTGGTCGTTAATAAAAATTTGCGGCACACTTCTACGTCCATCAGCCCGTTGGGCCATTTTATCCCGCGCCTCGTTGTCGCCTTGGATGTTATGTTCGGTGAACTCCACGTTTTTACGTTTTAACAAGGATTTGGCACGGAGACAGTAGGGACAGAAGGTCCAAGTATAGATTTCGACGTTAGCCATGATTTACGATGCGATCGCGCAACAACTCTTCAATCTTAGCAAAACGTTACGGTTTCCCAGCAACGAGGAGTTTCTATTCTCCGTTCCCGGTTCCCCGTTCCCTCTCTAACGAGCATAGTCCACCAATTGCAATAAGCGTTGGCGCAGAGTGGCGAGGCCAAACCCGGCGGTGGCGGAGATGAAGGTAGCTTGGGGATATTCCTCTTTAGCCAGTTCCAAGGTATCCCCGTCCACCGAATCGATTTTATTGAACACCAACAAAATGGGGCCGGGGGTAATGGGCATTTCAGCCAAGATTCCCATAACAGAATGGATTTGATTCTGCCAAGCCGCATGAGATAAGTCAACGACATGGAGAAGTGCATCGGCTTCGGTGACTTCTTCGAGGGTGGCCCGGAACGCATCAACCAGGGCGGGGGGAAGTTCATGGATGAAGCCCACGGTGTCCGTTAACACCAACTGATGAACCACGTTGGTGACATCTTCCTGAATGCTGAGACGGCGAGTGGTGGGATCGAGGGTGGCGAAGAGTTGATCGGCGGTATAGATTTCTGAGTTCGCGAGAACATTGAGGAGAGTGGATTTCCCGGCGTTGGTGTAGCCAACGAGGGCGATGGAGGGAACCTCTTGGGCCTGACGTTGCTGACGCATTCGCGCCCGGTGGGCCTGGAGGTTGGTGACTTCCCGTTGTAGGCGAGAAATGCGCTGGCCGATCGCCCGTCGTTCGGTTTCGAGTTGGGTTTCACCGGGGCCTCGGGTTCCGATTCCTCCCCCCAGGCGGGACATGTTCTGACCTTGTCCGGTGAGGCGGGGTAGGGTGTATTCGAGTTGGGCCAGTTCGACTTGTAGTTTCCCGGCCCGGGACTGGGCGCGTTGGGCGAAGATATCGAGGATGACTTCGGTGCGATCGACGACTCGGACACCGATGCGTTTTTCCAGGTTACGGACTTGGGCCGGGGAGAGATCGCGATCGAACACGACGAGATTGGCCCCGAGGGTTTGTACGGCCAGGGCGAGTTCATCGACTTTCCCGGACCCAATGACGGTTTGAGGATGGGGCCGCGATCGCCCCTGTTGGATGGTTTGCAACACCACACCGCCAGCGGTATCGACGAGGCGCACCACTTCGGCCAGATGTTCCTCAAATTCGGCTTCACTCATGTTCTGGGTTCGCAATCCCACCAGTAGCACGCGATCGCCGTCGCTATCAATCGATTGACCAATAAATTCCCGTTCAAATTCCCCTTCGAGGGCTTCAACGAGGTCGAGAAAGTCCTGTTGGGCGATCGCCTCTAGGGTCATTTCCTCAGATAGCATCCAACTGGCTTCGCTGGGGTTGGGAACCAAATGGGCCAGATAGGCCCGGTGAACATAGCCCGTTTCGCCGCCGCCTCGTCGCTGAAACCCAGACCCGGTGAGGGTGAGACAGATTAGGGCATCTAAGCGCTGGATGGCCATAGCCGTCAGGGTGGCGGTTCCCGGTTCATCCCGTTTCAGTTGGGTGGCGATGCAACGAATCCCACTGAGACGACTCGCCCCGTAGCGAGGGAGTTCGAGGGGTGGGATTTGGGTTTGGCGAGGACTTCCCACCCCGACGCGAATCACCTGGCCGCGACGGTTGAGATAGGCGGACACGGGTTTCCCTAAATCGGTACTGATGGCCGCCAAACGCTGGGCGAACTCCGGTGTTGTGAGGCGATCGCCCGGTAACCGCTGGTGATACAGCCGTTGCAGTTGTTTGAGTTGGCTGGATTTGAGTCCCTTGAGGTCTCCGTAGATTTGATGATTAATGGAGTATTCGCCCCGCTTTCGGGGTTCCACGCGACAAGTGTTAATTTGCTAGTTTAGCGAATTTTGCTGTGGCTAGTCGAGGATTGAGAAACCCACCCGGTCTCAATCTGAGTGAGAGAGAACTGGGTGGGTGTTCTGTCAGCGAAATCTGAAATCGATAACCGTCCGCCAATGGCGAGATTAACCGCGCTGAATGGCTTGTCGAGAGACTTGTTTTTCAAACTCAGCCTGAGTCTCGTGGAGAAGTTGCTCGCGGCTATCAGCGGCTTGAGTTAGGTTAGGAACCAGGTTACGCGCCTGAAGGGTCATGTGGAACTGAAGGTGAGCGACGTAGTCACCGATATCCTCGTGCGCGTTCTGTCCGTGATGCGATAGGGATGCGTTCAAGGGAGTTCTCCTGCCAAACTTGGCGTAGTCAGCTAGTTTCGTGTTCTGGGTAGAACGTTAACATGAGTGCTTCCGTTGCTCAGTGCGATCGCAAGAAAGCTTAACACTCTGAGTTTTGGGGGTGGAGATTCACAGAACGCCTTTGGAACTGGGGATGGTACTGGCCCGGCGGGGGTCGATTTCCACGGCCATGCGCAGCGATCGGGCGAAGGCTTTGAAGGTGGCTTCAATAATATGATGGGAGTTGAGGCCATCGAGTTGGCGGATATGCAGGGTGAGTTGCGCGTGATTGACGATCGCGACAAAGAACTCTCGCACCAGTTGCGTGTCATAGGTTCCCACCCGTTCCGTGGGAATCTCCAGACCATAACTCAGATGAGGTCGTCCTGAGAAGTCTAGGGCCACTTGAATCAGGGATTCATCGAGGGGTGCGACGAAATGACCGAAGCGAACGATTCCTTTGCGATCGCTCAAGGCTTGGGCTAAGGCTTGTCCGAGGGTAATCCCCACATCTTCATTGGTATGGTGGTCATCAATCTCCCAATCCCCGACGGCGTTGACGTCTAAATCAATCAGGCCATGAGAGGCGATTTGGTGCAGCATATGGTTGAGGAAGGGAATCCCGGTGTTGGCGTGACATTGGCCGGTTCCATCGAGGTTAATGCTGACTTGGACATCGGTTTCCCCAGTTTTGCGGGAGACGCTGGCTTGACGTTGGGGGAGGCTGAGTTGGGGACGGGTTTCGGACGTTTGCATAGTTCTGAGTGAGTTCGGGAGCCAAGGGCTTGCTTCCATCTATTTTAATGGAGATGGGGACTCTCTTCTATGGAGTCAACCTCTTCAGCTAAAACTTTACCCTTAACCCGTTCATATTCATCTTCCAGAAGCCAATCCTGTGCAGCCTCATAGTCAGGGTGAGTGACAATCAGTTTATAGCCAGAAGCAGGATTAAAAATATGACAACTGCCATTTTTATTAGC
>NZ_JAWOCL010000156.1:0-28136 GCF_046483825.1 Sodalinema sp. | reverse complement strand
AGGGGAACATCCTCCATTTCCCTCGGTAACATACACCTCCGCGACAGCCTTTTGATTGGCATCGTTGACTGAGCGACCCTCAAGGTTGGTTTTTCCTCTCTTCAAACCCGTCACAATTCCATTGTTATCAACTTTGGCAATTTTAGGATTCCGCGATGTCCAAGACACATATTTATTGAACGAGCCTCGTCCCTCTAGCGTCGCCTGAACTCGTTTCTGGCTATCAACCGCAATTCTGACTGGGGAGGGGTCAATCGAAACATCGGTGACAACAGGAGCGAGAATGCTAAGGTTAATCGAGCGGGACTGGCTATCATCAATAATTGAAGTAGCCGTTAAGGTCACATCTCCCGGTTCTAACGCCTTGAGATCACCATCAGCAGAAATCATCGCCTGGTCAGGATAATTAGAAGACCAGAGAACCTGAGTATCGTCTCCTGTACAATTCCCTTGACAAACCGCTTGTGCGTTTAGATGACCCGTCTCACCAACGTAGAACTCCTGGGAGTCCGATTCAAGTTGAATCCCTGTAATTTGAGGCGGATTCTCAATCACAGAAACCCGAATCGTCTGATTTACACGGGGGTCTTCATTCCAAACAGCTTTTAGGGTTGTGGTTCCAGTTTTTAGAGCCTTGACTCGATTGCTCTCATCAATTTGGAGCAGGTCGGGATTGGCGACTTGCCAAGAAATCGACTTATCCCTGAGCCATCCAATACCGGTAAAATTAACCTTGAATTGTCTCTCAAGTCCTTCTTTAATCCGTAATTCTTGCGGAGTAATGCTTAAAGCAGGTAACACCTCGACAGGAATTTCAAAATTTGCTGAGTTCTTGGCTAGATTTTGATTTTCTACACCAATTTTGACCAATATATTGGTTTTCCCCGCCTGTTTTCCTTGGACGACAACTTGTTGTCCTTCGTCTTGATCTAAAAAGGCAATTCCTCCTTTCTGAGATGTCCAACGAATTTCTGGACTATGGTAGCCTGTCCCGGTCACTTGAGCATTGAGGCTGGCGGTTTCCCCAGGTTTTAGTTCTAGGGATTGGGGGGTCACTGCGGTTTTCCAACAGCTTACTTTGTCACCCTGTTGCCACCAAATAATTGCATTACAGCCATGTTGCTGAATTAGAGTGTAGGCGACGAGGGTAACCGTCCCAATCACAAACAGACCAATTAACCCCCGAAAATAATTAGAAGCTCGCTTCAGGAGTCCTGTATCAGACTGAAATTTTGAGGGAACTTGTGACGTCATAACCAGAGTTCCTTATTTAACATGAGTGTTGGTCGAGTGTCCTAAGTTCTGTTTAGTGAAAAACAAAATCCTGGATTGTCCAAATCATTAATTCTTCCGCGCTCACTCAATTTAACATTTATTTTGGGTCAGTGAAATCTGCTTAGTTTAACTGTAATATATTTTTACGATTTTTAACATCGGTTGAGTTCGAGATTAGATTCCCAAGACTGGACGAAATTGTTAGGAAAACATGACTCGCTATAGGCCACACTATAGTGATTTGCCAATATTTGAGTAACCTAAACCCGAGTGCTTTTAGACAGGATTGATTTTTAAATCAATCCCAAGCCAAAAAAAACAGCAGCCCTGAGGCTGCCGTTTCAAATGAGTTATGCGAAGAGCGAACTGAGAAATTCGCGCGTAGTAGAGACGATGTCAGTGACTGAAACCAGATATCGTCCGTCACAGCTTTATGTTTCAGGGATAAGCTGGACGACTCTTTAAAGTCTCGGAATCCATAGTATCATCGATCGCCCCAAAACACTACCCCCGGCGGCGACGATACCATTGTGCCAACCGTTTCGGGGAAATTCCGAGTAAATAGCCCAAAACAATCAATTGGTTGAGCAACATGACTCGTAGCACCCCCAGACGTTCCCAACGTCGCGCAGAGGTGACGACAGCCACCGGAGCGATCGCAATCCGGCCCAGTCCTTGCAAGCGGCGAACCAGTTCAAAATCCTCCATCAAGGGTAAATCAGGAATCCCCCCCACTTGCAGCAACCGTTGACGAGAGAGAAACAATCCCTGATCACCATAAGGTAACTGCAACAGGCGCGATCGCCAACGCACCCCCCATTCCACCCAACGCAACCCCCTCGCCGCACCAGCCACACGCAACTCAAACGCACCAGCCACCCCATCCTCCCCGCGCAACACCTCCCGAATGACCATATCAAACCCCTGAGGCACCTGGGTGTCTCCATGAAGCAATAGCACCCATTCCCCCCGGGCCACCGCTAAACCGACGTTAAACTGAAGCGCACGTCCCCGAGGCGATGACAGCACCCGAACTCGTCCCCGATTAGACCCATCCCGGGCCATCTCCTCAGCCATCTCCACCGTATTGTCATGACTTCCCCCATCAACCACGATCGCCTCAATGTTCTCCCCCGTCAAAACCTGAGCCAAACTCTCAGGTAGCTGCTGCGCCTCATTCAAAACCGGCATAATCACCGAAATCATCGGCTCGCACTTGCAACGAGCCTGATCCCAAACCCGTAACTCCTCAGGACAATCCACATCCGACAAGGGACGCAACAGATGAACCGTTAAGCCTAACGACTCAATTTGGGCTAAAGTTTGGCTCAAAACGCGATCGCTGCCCCAATCAACCCCCGAACAAAGTCCTTCCAACACCTCCACCGGAGTCGGCTTGAGCGCCATCAAATAATAGCCGCCATCATTCGCCGGTCCTAACACCACATCCGCCTCATCCAACCCCCGCATCGCCTCATCGAGAACCGCAGCATCCAGATTCGGACAATCAATCCCCACCAGCGCCAACCGTTCCATCCCCTCAGCAAAACCCTCACAAAAGGCCCGAACCAGGCGATCGCCCAAATCCCCAGATCCTTGTGGCTTGACCGGCAAATCCTCGCCTAACCAGCGTTGAACCCGTCCAGGACTCGCCCCCACCGAACGAACTTGGACCCAGCCCCCGGATTTCTCGCGCCAGTCTCGTAAATGATCAACAGTGTGCCGAGTCATTTTTTCCTGCAACCAAGCGGCCCCTCGCGGACCTAACGCGGGAATCAAACGAGTTTTGGTGCGGCCCGCTTGAGGATAGCGAGTCAAGACAATCGTTCCAACGGCTCCAGACTTACGGTTTTGGCTATTGGTATTCACAGTTTTCATCATTGCCTGTAGTCTATATTTATCCTGGCTTTTGTCCTTGTCCACCCTCCTCTGAGCCAGAAATCTGAGCCGAAAATCTGAGCCGAAAATCTGAGCCAGACGTTCATCTAATATCTAAACAACTTTTTTCGAAAATCTACGGTTAAGGCTTAGACATTCCGCTAAGATCGCATATATTGAAAGGTGTTTTCACCACACTCCGGCATTGGCAAAAGGCATGGCGAATCAACAAAGCGACCCCATTAGCATCCGGTTTGATGAGGAGCAAGCCTCCGAGCAGCTCCCCAACATTCCAGAATCAGTTGAGGACGCGGCAGAACCTGCCTCCCAAGACGCGCCCCAACCCAATCCCTCTGAAGCGGCCTCGATGCCCCTCTTGGCTCGGGCCGCCCTGCTGCCCCAACAAGCCCTAGAACGGTTGTGGGGTTGGCATCTATTCTGGTTCCTCGTGCTAGTGGGCTTTACTAGCACCGCGATCGGAGCCTTGACCTGGTTATTCTCCATGCCCGCCGTCACCGACTGTCGCACCGTGTCGAGAATGGCCCCCGATCGCGCCCGACTCTACTGCGCCCAACAAGCCGCACAATCGGGGCAAGTGCCCGAAATTGAACAGGCCATTCGCCTGGTGCAAGGCTGGCCCGAAAACCACCCCCTTTACCGCCAAGGACTTCGTTTCACCGAGCAATGGTCCAAAATGTTGATGCAGCGGGCTAACCAGGAAGTGATTGCTGGCAACTTGCCCGTCGCCATCGGCCTCCTGAGCCGGGTTCCCAGTAACAGCCCCCTGTATAACGAAGCCCAAACCACAATCCAGAACTGGGATCAGGGTTGGGAACGGGGGCAACAGCTTTACAGTCAGGCCATAGATGCCTTAAAAGCCGAACGTTGGAACGAGGCCGAAGTCCATGCCCAGCGACTCGGCCGGATTGGCGATCGCTACTGGAGTGGCGCTCGCCTCGATACCTTGATGGCACGAGTTGCCGCCGAAAAAGAAGGACGACGACGGCTCAAACAAGCTCGGGAAGGCATTGTCTGGGAAACACCCCAGGAATACCAAGCGGCATTAGCTCTGGTGATCAACATTGCCCCGGAGACCTTTGCCCGCGAAGATGCCCAAGAGGACATTGACAAATGGAGCGCAGAAGTTGTTGATCGAGCCATTCGTCAACAACTTGAGGGCAACTACCAACAGGCCTTTGAAGCCGCCCAAGTGATTCCGCCTGAAGCCGCCGTCTATGAAGCCGCCCAGGAAGTGCGCTTATTTGCCCAAACCGATCGCATCCTCAACGCCGAGAACCTCTTTCAACAATCCATTGGTGGGAACATCTTAGCCCTGTTAGAAGCTCAAGACTTAGCCGAAAGTCTCACCCCTGAGCATCCCCTCTACGCCTTGGCCCAGGATCGGATTCCACTCTGGGAAAACCACCTGCAAGATCTCTATCAACTCCAAGTGGCCAGTACCGTTGCTGATGTGGGGCAACCCTTCGCCTTGAACCTAGCCATTTCTCAAGCGGCAGCCATTGATCCCAATCGCCCTCGCCGAGTTCATGCTCAAACCCTTGTGGCTCACTGGAGCAACGAAGTTCAACGAGTGGGCGATCGCCCCTACCTGCGTCGCGCCGAACGGTTAGCCGGACTCAACACCATCGAAGGACATGAGGCCGCCATTGTCCAAGCTCGTAACATTAGTGAAGACAGTGCCGCTTGGAGCCAAGCCCAACAACTGATCGCCGAGAGCCAAGCCCAAATTCTGGTTCTCGAAGATCAACCCATTCTCGATGAAGCCGAACAGCTCGCCCAAGAGGAAAAATTTGCCGAAGCCGTTGAACTGGCTCAGCAAATTGAGCGCGATCGCCCCCTCTATGACGAAGCCCGAGAAGCTGTCTCCCGCTTCCGAGAAGAATGGAGCCGCTTTGAAGATCGGCCCATACTCGATGAGGCCATCGAGTATGCCGAAGAAGGAAAGCTCACCGACGCGATCGCCACGGCCGCCCAAATCGCCCCCGGCCGCCCCCTCTATTACGAGGCCCAAGGCGAAATCGGCCGCTGGCTACGGGAACGAGATCAAGGAGGTCCATCTTCTCGCTCTCGTTCTAACTCCAGTTCCCCATCTCCCGCTCCCGCGCCGGCCCCAGCCCCCGCGTCCGCCTCGGATGATGCTGAAGCGTCAGCTCCCGCGCCGGCCCCAGCCCCAGCCCCGGCTCCCGCGCCAGCTCCCGCTCCCGCGCCGGCCCCAGCTCCCGCTCCGGTCTACAACAACCCCGCTCCCGAGCCTTACTACGAGCCGGAACCCTACTACGAGCCGGAACCCTACTACGAGCCGGAACCCTACTACGAGCCGGAACCGAACTATGCAGAGCCGGAACCGTACTACGAAGCTCCTCCTGAGAAGAAAATTATCTACTAATCCTATTTCGCTAAACTAACAATCCCCTTCGCGATCGCATGGGTTCCCGAACCCAGTGCGATCGCCGAACGCTCTCATGACTGATACCGATGCTCCGTTAACCCTTCTCTTGATTGAAGCTGATGAAGTGATCCGTTTAGGACTGCGAACCTGGTTAAGCCAACAGCCTGGAGTCGTCTCAGTATTCGATACCAATACCCCCGCTCAAGCTCAATCCACCTTAGACGACCATCGAGTTGATGTCATCATTATCGGAGACTTCACCGCTGGGCTGCGCTTAGCTAAACAGCTAGAGCCAACTCCTCCCGAATCTCCGATACCGATTTTATTGTGGTGTTCACCCCTGACGGTGGCCCAACTGAGCCTAGCCCAACGCTCCGGCTTGAGGGGCTATTGTGCCAAAGGAACCCCACCGCGAGAACTCTTTAACGCCGTGCTGTGCATCCTGGCGGGAGAAACCACCTGGCAAGCCCCGGCCCGCATTGATCCTGACACCAACGTCAGCAACACCCCGCCCACCTCGGCTCAAGCTGAAGCTCGGATTCCCGGAGTCGAGTACATCGATCGCGAACAAGACCAAATCGAACGCTGGCTCCAAGATCCCAACCTCACCCTAATTCAGCGCATTGTTCTCAAAGGACGACAGCGAGAACTCAGCGCCGCTCGCTGGCTAGTCTGTCAACTGCGATCGCCCCGTCCCGCCTCACCGCCCCAGCCCAGCCAATCCCCAAGCCGATCCTCGACCTCTCCCGCCACCGCCTTAACGGTTGCCGAACCTGGCTCCCTCACCTCCCCCAACCTAGCCAGCGAGGATATCGAAGGCCTCCTCCTCGATGCAATTTTCAGCAAACTGCAACCCCCCCTACGGAACCTGAGCGAGATTCCCCTAGAAATTGATATTTTACGCCCCGAAAAGCGGCGACAACTTCTCGTCACCGCCTTACGGATGTTTCAAAATCTCCTTAGCGAACTCCGTCACTCCGACATCACCCCAGAGCGTCTTCTCGAACGCCGCGATCGCCTCGCCCTCGATCTCTGGCGAGGAACAAGCCAAGAATTTTTTGGCCGCTATTACACCCTAAGCTTCAACGGTGAATCCGTTGAACTCGTCGATATCCTGCTGCAACAATCCGACGTCGTGCAAGCCGCTATCCTCGACAAAATCCCCCTCCTCCCCGACTTACTCTCACATCTATTATTCCAAACCCCCCTAGCCGTCGATGACCTCAGCCATGAATTTGGCAGTCCCGAGGCCACCCTGCGGGCGGAATATCTGCTGCATAATCTTCTCATTGCCGTGGCGAACAGCGTGATTCAACCCCTACTCGATCAAGTCACCGGTATCGAAACCATTGAACGGCAATTTTACGATCGCCAATTCCTCTCAACCCGAGATATCGAACGACTCCGTAACGATTTATCCTGGAAATATCGCTGGGAAACCTATCTCGAAGAACCTCGGGCCATTTACGAAAGCCGCTTCTGGCTCTTTGTCTTCACAGAACGGGGCATTAAGCGCATGACCATTTACGCCCATCGTCGCGAGGAATTTTTGGCCCTCTCAGGGGTCCGTCAAGCCGTGACCTTGGTTCTCGAAGGACGAGATGCTCTCGCTCCCCGCCTCCGCTCAGTGGTCAGTTGGGTTGGCAATGGCTTGGTCTATGTCTTAACCCAAGTCCTCGGACGAGGGCTAGGCCTGGTTGGACGGGGTATTTTGGACAATCTCGGCAATGCGAAAACACGCACCTCTCGCTCTAGCTCCAGAAC
Organism: Sodalinema sp.; assembly: GCF_046483825.1. Lineage (NCBI taxonomy): Bacteria > Bacillati > Cyanobacteriota > Cyanophyceae > Oscillatoriales > Oscillatoriaceae > Sodalinema > Sodalinema sp. Next base: position 20,809 of record NZ_JAWOCL010000156.1, on the reverse strand, counting down.
CCGTAATTCAGACTAATCCCCCAGATCAATTCCCCAGACGAACGCTTCAGACTGGGGTAAATGACTGGTGATCGCGGATCGGTCAAAGGTCTTAAAACGTCAGGAACTACGTTGTTGCGCCAAGTCGCGAATCAGGGGTGTTTTCGTGCGGATGTAATCATCCAAAAGCCGCACATCACCACTGTCTAGGGCTAAACTTTGTTGCAGTTGTTTGAGGAGCCACTGGGACAAGCTCGCATCATCCAAGCTGAGGATCAGGTTGGCCTGGGTCCGCTCGACGATTGACCAAAGTTGACGAAGTAAAATGGGAGTCACGGATACCTCCTAGAGTTAGAGTCAGAACAACCCAGATGGTCTGGGTCCCGTTGTGTTGAGGCAAGTTGCAGTTAAACGTTATCTCTGAGCAACCAACGCTTACAGCATAGCGTCTTTTTTCAACAGAACAAGATGTAAATCCACTTCGCAAAAAAACTTTGATATTAACGCTGGCATTCTCATAAAACATTCCTGACAATCCCCAGAATGGCCCTGGCTCAATCTGCAAGTCGATTGAGAAAAGTCCAGTCAGTTCAAGAACTTCGTCGATTTGACTGAGGTTTAATTTGCCAACAACGATGGTCTCATTTTCGCGGAAATCGTGCCTAAATCAATCCGTATTCTTGCGGATTTATTGTTAAATTTAGTAACATATTGCCCGAGCAATGGCTCAGAAAACAGTTCCCCGCCAGCCGGACCCACCACGATCGCCGCACTATAACCCGGCTCAAGCGGCAACCGTTGAGCCTCAAAGGTTGGGGTACAGTCCGACTCCCTCCAACAGCGCCAGAGAGGTCGGCGATCGCCCTCTAGGAGCATCTCATCAACAGCGACCCGCGACAAGGCTCCTAACCCTTCCCCCGTCGCCTTGAGATAGGCCTCTTTCGCCGTCCAATACTCAAAAAAGAGCCGTTCTTGTTCCGTCGGGGGTAACGCCTCTAACCTCGCCAACTCCGAGGGCTGAAAAAAGCGGCGAGCCAGGGACATCACCGACACAGATCGATGCGCTTCGACATCAATCCCGAGAGGGCGATCGCGACCAAACGCCAACAAGGCCCAATCCCCCGAATGAGAGAGATTAAACAGAAGCGGAAACCCAGCCAGAAACGGCTTTCCCCGAGAGGTAACCTCAAACCTCAAGGCGCGGGGATCTTGGCCAAGATAGACCCCCAACAGCCGTCGTAGCCAACAGCGCGTCAGTACAAAGCGATGGCGATCCTCCCCACGACGATACCGTTGAGCCCGCTCCCGTTCGGCGATCGCCAACAGAGACTCATCCTCAGCCCCCCAGGGCCAATCCTTCAAACATAGCCGCCAAACCCAAACCTGATGGCTCACCAGAGGCGGAACAGCCGGCCAATCCGACCAAGATTGAGTAAACAGTGAAGTCATACTTCGGTTTTCCCGATGGTGAAACTACGATCAACCCGACTACGGTTTCCCCTAATGGCAGTCTCATCAGCGGACTGTACCATGAGAAACAAGATGCCCAAGCCGCCAGTTTCTAACCTGAATGCCCCTGAAACCGTCCCCATCTAGGTTCGGAAAATACCCCTTCAAGGGAAGTGCCTCAGCCATTCAGTATAGAGACAGACATCGGAATCTACCGGCGAGAGTTTAACAGCGTTCGAGCCAATCCGATTCGAACCCTGGCTCCCTTGGAAACCGAGTTGGCGATCGCACTCCCCCAAATGCGCGACCCCAGCTAACGGGAACCCCCAAGCAGATGCTTGGCTCACCGCCCATTATTTTTTTTGTAGATAACTAGAAATTAGGAAACTTATGGCTAAAGTCGTTGGAATTGACCTCGGAACCACCAACTCTTGTGTTGCGGTCATGGAAGGGGGGAAACCCACCGTTATCGCGAACGCTGAAGGGTTTCGCACCACCCCATCCGTTGTGGCCTATGCGAAAAACGGCGATCGCCTCGTGGGTCAGATCGCCAAACGCCAAGCGGTCATGAACCCCACCAACACCTTCTACTCCGTTAAACGCTTTATCGGTCGTCGTCATGACGAAGTCACCCACGAAACCACTGAGGTGCCCTACAAAGTCCTCAACGTCAACGGGAGCGTCAAACTCGACTGTCCCCAAGCCGAAAAGCAATTCGCCCCCGAAGAAATCTCCGCTCAAGTGCTGCGGAAACTGGCCGAAGATGCCAGCAAATACCTCGGTGAAACCGTCACCCAAGCGGTGATCACCGTTCCCGCTTACTTCAATGACTCCCAACGTCAAGCGACCAAAGACGCTGGGAAAATTGCCGGACTCGAAGTCCTACGGATTATCAACGAGCCAACCGCCGCCTCGTTAGCCTATGGACTCGACAAAAAAAGTAACGAAACCATCCTCGTCTTCGACCTCGGTGGCGGAACCTTTGACGTCTCCATCCTCGAAGTCGGCGACGGCGTCTTTGAAGTGATGGCCACCTCCGGCGACACTCACCTCGGTGGGGATGACTTCGACAAACAAATCGTGGACTACATCGCCGCTGAATTTGAGAAATCCGAAGGGATTGACCTACGCAAAGACAAACAGGCCCTACAACGGCTGACAGAAGCGGCAGAGAAAGCCAAAATCGAACTCTCTAGCGTTACCCAAGCTGAGATCAACCTGCCCTTCATCACCGCCACCCAAGACGGACCGAAGCACGTCGATATGACCCTGACGCGGGCCAAGTTTGAAGAAATTTGCGCCAGTCTCATCGACCGTTGCCGTATCCCCGTTGAGAATGCTCTCAAAGATGCCAAACTCAGCAAAACCGACATCAACGAGGTTGTTCTCGTCGGTGGTTCGACCCGGATTCCCGCCATTCAACAGTTAGTTGAGAAAGTTCTGGGTAAGGCCCCCAACCAAAGCGTCAACCCTGACGAAGTGGTCGCCACCGGTGCCGCTATTCAAGGTGGCGTTCTCGCCGGAGAAGTCAAAGATATCCTACTGTTGGATGTCACCCCCCTCTCCCTGGGGGTCGAAACCCTCGGCGGCGTGATGACCAAACTCATTCCCCGCAACACCACGATTCCGACCAAGAAATCGGAAACCTTCTCCACGGCGGTCGATGGGCAAACCAACGTCGAAATCCACGTTCTACAAGGGGAACGGGAATTCTCCAAAGATAACAAGAGCTTGGGAACCTTCCGTCTCGATGGTATTCCTCCCGCACCTCGCGGTGTGCCTCAAATCGAAGTCACCTTCGATATCGACGCCAACGGGATTCTCAACGTCACGGCCAAAGATAAAGGGTCGGGTAAAGAGCAGTCCATCAGCATCACCGGTGCCTCGACTCTCTCCGACAACGAAGTCGACAACATGGTCAAAGATGCTGAAGCCAATGCGGAGGAAGACCGCAAACGCCGCGAACGCATCGACAAGAAAAACCAAGCCGATACCTTGGCCTATCAAGCTGAGAAGCAAATCGAAGACCTCGGCGATAAAGTCCCCGCTGATGATAAGACCAAGATTGAAGGTCTGATTGCCGAACTCAAGGAAGCTCTCGGTCAAGATGATGATGCGGCCATTGAGTCGAAAATGGAAGAGTTGCAACAAGCACTCTACGCCGTTAGCACCAATCTCTATCAACAAGCCGGTGGCGATGCGGCCGGTGCTGAAGCCGGGGCAGCTCCCGGAGCCGGTGCGCCTCCTGAGTCTGGCAATGATGGTGGAGATGATGTCATCGATGCTGAGTTCTCGGAAACGGACAATAAGTAGTTCACGATTGACAGTTAACGGTTAACCGTTGACAGTGATTAAGGGTGATCCTCTAGGGTCACCTTTTTTCGTCTACCGTCGATGAGGGCGTTGTCTGAGCGCCGATTTAAGGTAGATTGTTGATGGTTTAAGGTTTAAGTGTTATGCGAGTTTTAGTCATTGGTGGAACCCGGTTTATTGGGGTGTATTTGACTCGGGAATTGGTAGAAGCGGGTCATGAGGTGGTGTTATTTAATCGGGGCAATCACCCGGTTCCTGTGTCGGGTGTGGGTCAGATTACCGGCGATCGCACGGACGCGGAACAACTGCAAGCGGCTCTCGCCCGAGAGTCGTTTGATGCCATTTTTGATAACACCGGGCGCAAGCTCAGTGATACTCAACCTTTGGCGGATTTGTTTAAGGGGAAACTTCAGCATTTTGTCTATGTCAGTTCGGCGGGGGTTTATCTCGCCTCTGACCAAATGCCTCATCGAGAAGGGGATACCCTAGACCCCGAGAGTCGTCATCGTGGCAAGTTTGAGGCGGAAGACTATCTGCTGAAGCAGGGATTGCCCATGACCTCGGTGCGTCCGACCTATATTTATGGTCCAGGGAATTATAACCCCATTGAGGGCTGGTTTTTTGACCGCCTGGTGCGCGATCGCCCCATTCCCATTCCCGGTTCAGGGTTACAAATCACCCAACTGGGCCATTGTCAGGATTTGGCTAAGGCTATGGTGGCGGTGTTGGGCAATCGCAATGCTGTCGGTGAGGTCTATAATATTTCGGGCGATCGCTATGTCACGTTTGATGGTCTAGCCCGCTCTTGCGCCCTCGCGGTTGGTAAAGATCCCGATCAGGTTAAGTTGGTTCACTATGACCCCAAGGCCTTTGATTTGGGTAAGCGTAAAGCCTTCCCGCTGCGATCGCAGCATTTCTTCTGTAGCATCGGTAAGGCCCTCTCGGAACTGGATTGGGAACCGGAGTTTGATCTGATTTCTGGATTGAAGGATTCCTACGAGAACGACTATCTCGCCGGCCCAGGGCCAGAGGCTGAGGTAGATTTCTCCCTGGATGACCAGATTCTGGCTGGGGTCTAAACGCTACTCTGGGAGGGGTTTTTGGCGCTCCTCCCCGAGATAAAACCGGAATTTCAGAATTTCCTCAAAAAAAAGCTTGCCAAAGTCAAAACCTCAATGCTACGATGGTAAATCGTTGAGGACGCATAGCTCAGTTGGTTAGAGCACCACGTTGACATCGTGGGGGTCACTGGTTCGAGTCCAGTTGTGTCCATTTTTTAATAACAGTTATCGAGTCCAGGACGGCTTCAGGCAAGTCCTAACCACTGGCATTGGCAGCGATACGCACCACCTCAACCACCGCTGGCAGGCCCGAGGTTTCCGAAATGCGTTCGGGGGCGGTTAGACAGGGAAACACCCGCAGCGGTCTTCCGTCTGCCGTTTTGCCCCGATTGGCCAGGGCCGTGGTTTGACTGTCGAGGGTGACAATCGGCAGTTGCGTTAACCCCGGATGCTCTTGCAACGTGGCTAAGAAGTCTTGGCGATCGGCCTCGCTTCCGGTGAGATCCAATAGCACCACATCAGGTTTCCAGACTTTGACTAACAACCCCGCCTGGTCAAAATCATCCACTTCGATCACCCGATAATGATAGTGATGGAAGACCCGTTCGAGGGAGAGAGAGGGGTTCACCTCACCTCGATGGGGAGAGACAAGCCATAACAGGGTCAGGGGTCGATTGAAGCGACTGGCTTGGCCCTGGTGGGCTAATAGGCGCGTCAGAACCTGTTGCAGTTGATGGCGATCGACGGGTAACGTCAGCCAGTCCACCACCGTCTCTAATCCCCGTTGGGCGATCGCCTCAGCCCCCTCCTCAGCCTGTCCAAGTAGCACCAAGGGTAGATCTTGGCTGACCGGATCAGCCTTGAGCAAAGTCAAGACATCCCAACCGGATAAAATCGGCAGTCTTGGGTTTAAAAACAGGACACAGGGATGTAATTGTCGCGCCTTGGCCAAGGCTTCCGGTCCCGATCGCGCCAGAAAGACCCGATACCCCGCTTCACCGAGATAATGACATAGGGCCTCGACCCGTTCACTATCGCGATCGACCACTAACGCAAAGCGCACCTGAGCATCCTTGGCCCAAGCGTTGAAGCGGCTGGGAGTTTCCGGGGGCGGTGCGCCTTCTGAATCGCGAGGACTGGGTAACAGTAGGGTAAACTGGCTTCCTCCGGGGTCTTGGGAGGTAAAGCTAATTTCTCCGCCATGGAGTCGGGCCAACCGTTGGGCCAGGACCCGTCCCAGGCCCGTGGGGAGAGAGGGGGGGGCCGTGCGAGAACTGGGGGCTTCGGTGGAGGTCGCGGTTGACTCAGAGGCGTCCTGGGCGAAGGAGGACATCTGAGAGACTTGGGAAGACGAGGCGATGGGATAACCCTGAAAAATCCAGGGTTGGGCCGCCGCTTCAATCCCGGTGCCGGTATCCCAAACTAAAAAGGCCAACCAATGATGCCAACGTTCGACACGCAGGCCAATGGTTCCGCTGTCGGGAGTTGTGCTGACAGCATTCAGAAACAGATGCACTAAAATTTGATTCAAGCGAGTCCGATCCGCCCAAACCTGATCAGCCTCCGGGGCAATGTCTAGGGTCAGTTGCGGTACCCGAGAGCCATCGCGGAGTTTGCGGATTTGCTCGTAGGCGGCCTGGCTACAGGCCTGTACGGATAGCTGTTGTCGATCTAAACTCAGTTCGCCGTTTTCGAGTTGTGCCAAATCACAGAGATCGTTCACAACGGTCATCATTTCCCGACTACTCTGTTGGATGAGGCGAGCGTAGTTGGCTTGACGGGGGTTGAGGCTGCCGAGGTTGGGGTTTTGGAGGAGATTGGATAGGCCTAATAGGGCGGTTAGAGGGGTTTTGAGTTCATGGCTGACCCAGGAGAGGAGTTCGGTTTTTTGGCGATCGATTTGCATCAGATCGGCGTTTTTGGCGGTGAGTTCCTGAGTCTGTACTTCAAGTCGGCGGGTTAAGACCTCTAAGTCTGGACTGTTGGCCTCTTGGGAGTCGTCCGGGAGAGTGGTTGAGGGGGAGTTGCTGAGTTCGGCGTTGAGGCGATCGCCGTCGAGGAGTCCGAAAATCCTCCCGCTTGCATCGACAATCACCACGTCTCGACGGCCACCACTGGCCACCGGTTCAAACAGTTTCAGGCGCCTGATCTTGGCCAGGGAGATGCGAGAACAGAGGCGATCGCCCCAATGGTCAATGGCCAAGGTGTCAATGGGGGTCATGGCCTTGCTAAAACTGAGTAGGGGATGCTGCCAAACCCGGGCATCTTGTAGGTACGGCAAGAGACGATGGGCAACGATGACCCCCAATGGGGTTTGCTTCTCGTCAATCACCAAGATGCGATCGCTCTGTTGAAATTTGTCAATTACCGTCGCGAGGGAATCGAGACGATAACAGATAGGAACCGGTTGAACAAACGGTTGGAGATTGAGACAATCCATGGCAACTCAGGCAGACGAGGCCGCTGCAATCAAGGGGCAGGCCATCAGGCAATCGTAGCGATTACCCGAACCTGACCGTGAATCAAGCTTCTGTGACCCATTATGCCTTGTCCCTGGCCGGCTCTTGAGGCGATCGCCTCAATCCCAGTTCTGGCCAAAGATATGGTGGCAAAACTCGGGATTTTTGCTGCCGCCGGTTGGAAGGAATAGACATTCCGAGTTATGATTGCAACATCCCTCAATAAAATTAAGCAAAATTTAATCTTATTGTCATAAAACTTAACTTAAGCAAGCTTGACAACTTGCCGATTATCATAATAGAACCCGTTTTTTCCTTATCCTGTGCTACCTCAACTGTCGATCTGCACCCTGATCAAACACCAAGATTTACGAGAGACTCTGCAACAGACGCTCGATATCGCCCGTTGTACAGTGCTTCACTGCACCAGTACCGGGGAATTTCTCGAGTATGTTCAGCACCAGAAGCACCACATTGACTGTGCAATTCTCGAATATGACGATGTTCTCGCCGCTCTTAGCCAAGAGTTACAACAGGCCGGTGTACTGTTGCCGGTTGTGATCATGGGCAATATCGCTAACCTAGATCATGTCGAGGGGAGTGATCTCGATAGGAGTGATGGTAATCTTGGCCCCCCTGACTCCAGCCAGGATGAGGGTACAGGTCTGTTGTATCACAAAGCAGAAGTATTACTGCCGCCAGACCAATCCAATGAAGAAATTTTAGAGGCCATTCATGAGGCGATCGAGCGGTTTCTCAATCTCTCGAACGACTCAGATCTGAGTTCTAAAAAAAATCTAGACTCTGACATCGCCAGCCATGCCGAAGAGTTTTTGATGAAGAAACAGCAGCGGCTCACCGAAAAGCTCCGAGAACGGCTGGGATACTTAGGCGTGTACTATAAACGAAGCCCACAGCGATTTTTACGAAATTTACCCGAAGATGAACAGCATGAGGTTTTACAAGAGATTCAAAAACTCTACCGAGAAATTGTCCTGGACTATTTCTCCGATGAGGTGAATATCAACCCAGCTTTAGATGAACTCGTTAATATCGCCTTCTTTGCCGATATCTCCGTCACCCATATTGTAGAAATCCACATGGAGTTAATGGATCAATTTTCCAAACAACTCAAATTAGAGGGAAGGAGTGAAGAAATCCTGCTAGACTATCGATTGACCTTAATCGATGCGATCGCCCACCTGTGCGAAATGTATCGTCGTTCAATTCCCAGGGAATTATGACGCCTCCCAAAAAAACCTACGTCTTAAAACTCTACGTTGCCGGAAACACGGCTAACTCCGTGCGGGCGCTCAAAACCCTGAACGATCTCCTCGAACGAGAGTTTCAGGGAGTGTACGCCCTCAAAGTCATCGACGTCCTCAAAAATCCGCAACTGGCCGAAGAAGATAAAATCCTGGCCACCCCAACCCTGGCCAAAATCTTACCCCCCCCAGTGCGCAAAATCATCGGTGACCTCTCCGACCGCGAGAAAGTCCTCATCGGATTGGACTTACTCTACGAGGAATTGTACGATCGCGAATCTGATAGCCAAACTAGCTAAACAGATCCTCCCCTAGCCTAACCTCTGATACGGGAACCCTAAACTCCTATCCCCGTACGTTCAAGCCGCAACAGTTCACAAGTACCATGGACAGCCAAACTGAACAGGAAAATCCCCGTAACCTGCAAGGGGTTCATAAAATCCGAACCATGATTGAAGGGTTCGATGACATCAGCCACGGAGGACTACCAGCGGGGCGAACCACCCTCGTCAGTGGGACCTCAGGAACCGGAAAAACCCTATTTACCGTTCAATTCCTCTATAACGGCATTACCTACTTCAACGAACCGGGGGTCTTTGTCACCTTCGAGGAATCCCCCGCTGACCTCATCAAAAACGCCCAAAGCTTTGGCTGGGATCTCCAGGGACTCGTCGATGAAGGGAAACTCTTTATCCTCGATGCGTCCCCCGACCCCGAGGGCCAGGATGTCGTCGGCAATTTTGACCTCTCGGCCCTAATTGAGCGGATTCAGTACGGGATTCGTAAATATAAAGCCAAACGAGTCTCCATTGACTCCGTCACCGCCGTTTTCCAACAATACGACGCGGCGCCGGTTGTGCGGCGGGAAATCTTCCGTCTGGTGGCCCGCCTCAAGCAACTCAACGCCACCACCGTCATGACCACCGAACGCCTCGAAGAATATGGGGCCGTGGCCCGCTTTGGCGTTGAGGAATTTGTCTCCGATAACGTCGTCATCGTCCGTAACGTCCTCGAAGGGGAACGCCGCCGCCGGACCATTGAAATCCTCAAACTGCGGGGAACCACCCACATGAAGGGGGAATATCCCTTCACCATGACCAACAATGGTATTAACATCTTCCCCCTCGGGGCCATGCGTCTGACGCAACGCTCCTCCAATGTGCGCGTCTCGTCGGGGGTCAAAACCTTGGACGAGATGTGTGGAGGCGGATTCTTCAAGGATTCGATTATTCTGGCCACCGGCGCCACGGGAACCGGCAAAACCCTACTGGTGAGCAAATTCACCGAAGAAGGCTGTCTCAAAGGCGAACGGGCCATCCTCTTTGCTTACGAAGAGTCGCGGGCGCAATTACTGCGAAATGCCTATTCTTGGGGGATTGACTTCGAGGAGATGGAACGGCGGGGACTGATGAAAATTCTCTGCGCCTATCCCGAGTCAGCGGGACTTGAAGACCATCTCCAGATTATTAAAACCGAGATTGTGGATTTCAAACCCTCTCGAATTGCCATTGACTCCCTCTCGGCTTTGGCGCGAGGGGTGAGTAACAATGCCTTCCGACAATTTGTGATTGGGGTGACGGGTTATGCCAAACAAGAGGAAATTACCGGCTTTTTCACCAACACAACCGACCAATTTATGGGGTCTCATTCAATTACCGATTCCCATATTTCCACGATTACCGACACCATTTTGATGTTGCAATATGTGGAAATTCGCGGTCAAATGTCTCGGGCGTTAAATGTGTTCAAAATGAGAGGATCTTGGCATGATACGGGTATTCGAGAATATACCATTAGTGCTAATGGTCCCGACATTAAAGGATCGTTCCGTGAGTATGAAGGGATTATTAGTGGCTCGCCGTCACGGGTTTCGGTGAATGAGAAATCTGAACTCTCGCGGATTATGCGAGGAGTTCAGGGCAATAAAGAGGATAGTTAGTGGCTAATATGACTATCCTGAAGTTGGGCGAAATCTAGTTTCGCCCCGACAGGAATTGGGGGGCAAGATTGTTGCGGTCAGGTGTTGAAAAGGGTATTCGCGAGAGTGTCTAATAACTCCGATTGTGTCAGAGTTTGCTGTTCTCCACTCTCTAGCCATTTCAGGTTAATGGTTCCGGCGGCGGCTTCGGCATCTCCTAAGACGAGACAAACTTGGGCGCCACTGCGGGCGGCCCGCTTGAACTGTTTGCCAAAGGCACTTCCGCTTAAGTCGAGTTCCACGGCGAGGTTGGCCTGACGCAACTGTTGACTCAGGCGCAGGGCTTGGGCTTCGGCTTGTTCGCCCCGTGAGACCACGTAACAGTCGGGGGGATGGGTGGGGGTCTCTTGAAGCTGTTGTAGAAGCAGAATGAGCCGTTCTAAGCCAATGGCCCAACCGACGGCGGGGGTGGGTTTGCCGCCGAGTTGTTCGACGAGGCCGTCGTAGCGTCCGCCACCGCAGACGGTGGCCTGGGCGCCGAGATCGTCGGATTGGATTTCAAAGGCGGTGTGGGTGTAGTAGTCTAAGCCTCTCACCAGTCGCGGATTGAGGTCATAGGGGATGCTCAGTTGCTCTAGGAGGGCGCAAACTCGGTCAAAATGACGTTTTGAGTCATCGCTGAGATAGTCGAGGATACTGGGGGCATTTTCGGCGATCGCCTGGGTGCGTTCGTCTTTGCTGTCGAGGATGCGTAGGGGGTTGCGGGTGAGACGATCGCGTGAATCGGCGTCAATGTCATCTTGGTAGGGGCTAAAGTAGTCGATGAGGGCTTGACGGTAGCGATCGCGATCATCTCCCTGGCCGACGGAGTTGATGGCTAAGTGTAGGTTTTTCAGGCCCAAGGCTTTGAGGATATCGCTGGCCAGGGCGATCACTTCAGCATCGGCCCGAGGTGCGTCGGTTCCGAGGAGTTCTAAGCCAATTTGGTGAAACTGGCGTTGTCGGCCGGCTTGGGGGCGTTCGTAGCGAAACATGGGGCCGGTGTACCAGAGGCGTTGCACACCACCAGCGGCGAAGAGGTTATGTTCGATGTAGGCGCGAACGACTCCGGCGGTTCCTTCTGGGCGTAGCGTGATGGAACGATCGCCGCGATCGCAGAAGCTATACATTTCCTTACCAACCACGTCAGTCGCTTCACCAATCCCCCGTTGGAAGAGTTCCGTTTGTTCAAAAATGGGGGTGCGAATTTCCTGGTAACTGGCCCGAGTCAAAATCTCGCGGGCGGTAGTTTCTACGAGTTGCCAATAGGCGATTTCAGCGGGCAAAATGTCCCGCGTTCCCCGCAGGGCTTGCAGCGTCATCATAGGTTGAGAAAAATCGTGAGGGTCAAAACTGGGGGGATGCCGTTAGGGTTGCGCGTCTAGGGGCTGCCAGGGCTGTTGAGCGCGATCGCCGTAATACTGAAGGATGGCATCGAGGCGATCGCGATGGTGGCGATCGCAATCCTCGGGAATCTCCAGCCAAAGGCCGCCCACCTGACTGAGTTTGGGGTCAAAATGAGGGGCGGTTTGGGGGAGTAATCCGGCCGCTACGCCATCCACCTGACGTAAATGGGCCACCACTTCCCGATAGACGGCCAGGGGAAGGGTGGGAATGGTCCAACATTGTCGCATCGGTCGCATCGTCAGATTCAAGTCCGAGTTCGGTAGGAGAGACTTACATCGTCGTTAGTCTGTCAACAGTTCTGGGGCTGAGGGGTTCGGGCTACGGTAGGGAAGGGTACAACAGTTGACATCATCGAGACAGACTTTCCCCCAGCGCAACGCCCATCTTACCAGAGCGACCCGGTTTTCAGTTTTGGTCTTACTGAGAATGTTACTGATATGGTTGTCGATGGTGCGTTTGCTGAGTTCTAAGCTATCAGCGACTTCTTGATTGGTTAAGCCGGTGGCGACGAGTTCGATGACCTCTAATTCGCGATCGGACAGAAGCGCTTGTCCGTTCGGTGCGGGGGCTGACATAACTTCTGCTTATTTTTTCTAAAGGGACTGATTTAAGTTTAGGGGAAAGCGAGACAAGATGACGTGACGTTTTGAGCTGGACCGAAGCACGAGGTCCGGTTCTATGGAGAGTCACAGGGGCGATCGCACCCCAAGGACAACCGCCTCGAAATCTCTACAATGGAGGAAGTGATTTAGGGAAATACAACCCCTCGCCATGGAAACCCTCGCCCTTGATGCTGTCCTACTCCTCCATGACGAACTCCTGCAAACCCCACACCGGACTCTCCCGCCACGACCCAATTTGCTCCCGCCTCTAGCCCTAGACAGCCAGTTTAGCCAACTCATTTAACATTGATTCCATGAATACCATCATCCTCACCACCCACATCGGCCCCAACGGACGATTGTACATTGACCTTCCCACCGATTTACAAAACCCTGACGTTGAAATCGCCCTCACCTTTCAACCCCTTCCCCCTCATAACACTTGGTTCGACAACTTTTTCACAGAAATCATCGGTGGCTGGGCCGGAGAACCCCTACAACAGCCTAACCCCCTCCCTGACGAGAAATGCTCTCGCCCATAACCCCATCCTGTCCATTTCATGAAATTCATGAAACTACCCAACGGCGATCGCGCCCAACTTGGTAATAAAATTGATGATTATTGCCTCAATTCTAACCACAGTAAAGGTCAACATAAAGCAAGATTATTTGCCAGTCGTTTAGGCATTACCCGTAACAATTCAGAAATTTTGAAAAAGGCCATTTATCACGCTGCAATTTTCGAAAATGCCATCCTACGCAAAACGAACGAATATGGTCAACACTACAACATCAAATTTCGACTGACAACTGATTTCGGCTCCTCCCTAATTCTGGCCGCTTGGATTATCCGTAGTGATGAAAACTTTCCCCGCTTGACCAACTGCTACCCTGTTGATAATGAATAAAACGACCCCGCAAAAACCCCAAGACCTCGATCTCGTTGCCCTCCTCGAAGATCGCGATACCAGCCACTTTGAAACCGGACAACCCATCCGCCTACTTAAAGGTCAAGTTGGAACCGTCGTCATGGAATATGGCGACGAAGCCCTCGAAGTCGAATTTACCAACAACGACGGTACAACCTTCGCCATGGAAACCCTCGCCCTTGATGCTGTCCTACTCCTCCATGACGAACTCCTGCAAACCGCATGAACCGAACCGCCGGACTCTCCCGCCTCCAGCCTAGAACCCCGAATTGCCATCCCTAACCCATGCCAGAATCGCCTCAGAACAACCCAGACCCATACCCCTATTGAGGGCCACAGGGACGATCGCGCCGTTGGGGACGACCCAACCACACTCGTCCATCAGCCGTTTGCTGCACCCCTTGCGCCTCCTGAATCGGTTGGCCCAACTGCCAAGACTCCTCCACCTGACCGCCAGACTCCTCAACCCGAGAGGACGGCTCAGCAGGCGCAGACTCCGCCCCCACAACACCCAGGAGAGAATAGCGCCCCGCCGCCGCATCAAACGGAGTTTCCGGTAAACCTCCCGTTCCCGTCACCGTAAACCGTCCAGCGGCCGTAGTTCGGGTCAAACAGCTATCAGCCACCAACCGGTCCACCGGGATAAACTCGCTGGCTAACTCCACCAGAGACGAATCCAATTGCGTGTCCGGACTGGCGATTTCCACCAAACCGCTGAACTCTGCCCCCCGTTCCGAACTGGCAGTAATATCACTCTCATCGGTGAGGCGATCGCGGACCTCAGTCCCAAACACCCCTTGGGCCGTAATCTCCACCTGGCCCCCCGCCCCCTGCTGAGCATTGGCCGTAATATCGCTATTACCCAAGGCCACCAGCGTCGCCGTATCAATCTGGATATTCCCCCCCGTGGCCGCACCCAGTGCATTCGTAGACACCGAACTCTCATTCAACAACCGCACATCCTCGGCCAGCAAACGAATATTCCCCCCCACATCCGACGCCGTTTCCGCCACCAAACGCCCTTGATTGTCCAACTCCAATCGAGCCGCCTCCAACGTCAAATTTCCCCCTCGCTCCCCCTCGCCGACGCTGCTAACCACCAGCTGCGCCCCATTCTCGACTCGCAAAAACGGCGTCACCACCGTCACATCCCCCGCCGCTCCCAACACATCGGCCTCCGAGGAAGGAATCGGCGACGGGAGCCGTTCTAAAGTCGAATTTGAGCGTAAGCCACTGCGTAAAATCACCACGTCCCCCTCAGCATTCGTCGTCGTCACGCCCCCCGAAATCAGAGCCGACTCCGAGGCCCGAACCGTCAAACGTCCCGCAGAACCACTATCGGAGGTCGAGGTCAGCACCTCCGCCCCATCCCGCAAGATAAACCGGCCCGTTGTAATCTCAATATCTCCCGCCGCGCCACGGCTTTCACTGCGACTGGCGATATTGGTGGGATTATTCCCCTCCGCACTGACACCACTGACTTCAACGCGATCGCTGGCCCGAATCACAATCGTACCCGCTTGAGCCGTCCCAAACGTCACCGTCCCAATAGACCCACCATCCCGGACAATCACATCACCCGCTTGAAGATTAATCGTCCCCGCCCGGCTTGTAGCTTCCTGAAACGCATTCGAGCCAATTCCTGAATTAAACAAACCATTGGGGGTTGTCCCAACAATCTCGATGGTATCGCGAGCCTGAAGATTAGCCGTTCCCCCCTCCCCATCCCGAAACGTCGAGACAAAAATCCCCCCACCATCACTAATAAAAATATTGCCCGCTCGTAGATTGACCCCCCCAGCATTCCCATTTCCCAAGGTTTCGGCAATCATCTGAGAACCATCTAAAGACAAAGACTCAGTAATCTCAGCATTAATGATCCCGCCCTGGCCCTCGGCCACGGTGGTGGTGGAGATAAACGAGCCATTGGTCAATCGTAGAGAATTGGCCCGTAAGTTAATATCCCCCGCCTGGCCCTGGGCAAAGGCCATCGCATATAAACCAATCCCCACCTGTTGCGGGGTTTCAATAGCTTCTAGGGCAAACAGGCGCTCCAAAATCGACTGCAAATCTCCCGCCCCATCCACGGTAATCTCATTAGCCACCACATTCAGATCTCCCGATCGCCCCGGACCAAAACTCGATGTGGAAATAAGGGAATTATCAATCACCACCAAATCCCCCAGAGTCAGATCAATCCCCTGACCCGGCCCTCCTCCGTCGGTATCCGCCAGGATCTGGGAGTCATTCTCCACCCGTAGGCGATCGCCGAACACCCAAATTCCCCCACCCTGGGGGCCACTGGTATCGAGCAACGCCCCATCTGTCAGCAGAATCCGCCCCTGAACCTGGCCCGACTGCAACCCCTCGCCCAAATTCAAAGACAACCGCCCCTGGGCCAGCGTCGCCAACGTCACCTGACCATCTACCACCGTCACTCGTCCCCCCGGCATCTCCACCTGACCGCCGCTGAGGGCTAACCTCGCCCCCGGATTGAGGCTCAAGCCAATCGTCTCCCCCTGCTCATTCTGGTGTCGCGATCGGTTGACCACCGCTGCGGGATTTGAGCCGAACCCCAACCCCACCGGAACGTTCACGGAGAGGATGCTAGACGAGGGCGCAGCGGCATGAAACTGACTGCCATCGTCAAATTCAATAAATTCTCCGGTACTGGCGTAAAATGAGCCGCCTAAGCTCAATTGAGCATTGTCGCCAAAGAGAATGCCATTGGGATTGAGCAGAAACAGATCGGCGCTTCCCTGAGCCGAGAGGCGGCCATCGAGGCGGGAGGGGAACTCCCCAGTGACGCGGCTAAAGATCCGTCGAATCTCGGGGCTATTCTCAAACATCGCCTCATGTCCGGCGGGAATTGAGAACTGCTCAAAACTATGGAATAAATTTCCTTCAGCCTGAGTTCCTCCCTGAAGGCGCAGTTGATTCCCCTGACGAATCACTTGGGAAGGGTTCGGAAGGGTCTGATCTGGGGTGATTTGGGCCAGGCTGGGTCTAGGAACGGCTGTCAGCAGTAGCGCGAGGGAGAGCGAGGCCACCGGAAATCGGGAGCCAGACAAAGGGAAACCAGAAAACAGAGTCATCGCAAAAATGGGGGAGCAAGTGAGCGCTCCCCCATCTTAATCCTTGCCCTAGCCCTTGTCGGCGAAGCGTCTCTTAGCCTTGGCTAGTGGTTCCGACCGCGACGGGTTGCTCCTGTTCATCTGAGGGTTGCTGGGGTCGGTTCAGATAGGCTTGCAGTTGTTCTTCAATATCCCGGCGCACGATTTCTCGATACTCGACGAAATGTTCGAGAAGCGCGCAGGAGACGAGATAATTCACCAACAAGCGAGGTTTGTGGCGATAGATATTAAACAAGTGATGCCAAAAGGCCCAACGAGTCGAACGCACTACCCCTTGTCGCCATAAAATGGTCATCGCGGCTTTGACAATCTTGGGCGTGGTTTTGCCCCGATTGGAGGCCACATGACGCGGTTCCGACATGGACATGAAATGGCGATAGACCCGATTGAGATATTGTAGGGGGTCATAGAGTTTATAGAAGGCGGTGACATACTCGCGGGCGATGTCTTCGATAGGCCGGGTGGGGATGAAGTTCATGAGGTTGTTTTGATTCCCCGAGCCTCCTAAGTCTTCGACGAGTCGGCCTTCTTTTTTCAGCCGTGTCATTAAGGCGGTGTTGGGGAGAACCTGCAACATACTGACCATCGCGGTAGGAATGGCGGTCTGTTCGACAAATTCGACGATGCGATCGCCGGCCCCGGCTTTCTCGCCATCAAAGCCGATAATAAACCCAGCCATCACCCGCATTCCTTTCTCATTGATGCGTTGCACCGCACCGAGGAGCGGATCACGGGTATTTTGAAATTTCTTGGTCAGCGACAGACTATCAGCATCGGGGGTTTCAATCCCCAGGAAGACGCTGCTGAAGTTGCAATCCATCATCAACTCCATCAACTCGTCATCGTTGGCTAAGTCAACGGAGGCCTCGGTACTGAAGTGGAAGGGGAAGCCTTTGGCCTGTATCCAGGGTTGGAGTTCCCGCAACAGCCGTTTGACGTTGCGTTTGTTGCCGATGAAGTTGTCATCGACCATGAAGACGGGACCGCGCCAGCCGAGATTGTAGAGGGTTTCGAGTTCCTCAATCAGTTGTTGTGGCTCTTTGGTGCGGGGTTTGCGTCCATAGAGGACGATAATGTCACAAAACTCGCACTGGTAGGGACAGCCGCGCGAGAACTGCACTGACATATTGTCGTAGGCATCGAGTTCGAGCAAGTCGTAGCGGGGAACCGGGGTTTCGGTGACATCGGGTTTGATCTCAGACCGAAACGTTCCGCTCGTCTCGCCTCGTTCGACGGCTTCGACAAACATGGGGAGGGTCAGTTCTCCTTCATCGAGAACGAGGAAATCTGCCCCAGCGGCTTCGAGTTCGTGGGGAAGGGAGGTGGGGTAAGGACCCCCCACGGCGACGAGTTTCTGGCGGCGTTTGGCTTCGGCAACGTAGGCGTGCATATCGTCTTTCTGCACAATCATGCCCGAGAGAATCACCAAATCGGCCCAATCCCATTCGGCTTCGCTAATCTCTCGGATGTTGCAATCGACCAGCTTCAGTTGCCAGCGATCGGGTAAAATTCCAGCAACGGTGATTAACCCCAAAGGCGGTAAAACGGCTTTGCGCCCCACCAGTTCCATTGCCTTATCGAATGACCAAAAACTTTGTGGAAAGCGAGGGTATACTAATAAAACCTGCATAAAAACGGAGTTCCTCAAGGGTTTCTGTCAGGCTAACATAAATGACTAATTCTCAACAATTCCCAGGTGACAGTTGATAGTTGATAGTGGACAGTTTTAGACGTAAAAATAAACAACAAGTGCGTCTAAGCCTCTCTGGGAGACCGTTTGGGCTTGTCTTCTTCTTTAAGGATAAGGGAAGATAACCCGGTTTTCGCAACTCGGAGCCAGGAAATTAGTTTGGTATTATAAACGATAAATTTATAAATTTAGCAAAAATATAATTTTCTTAATCTTTGGGGTCTGGCTCAGGAGTGGGGGGGACTTTGGTCTGAGAATGCGTTGGCGAATGTGTTTGAGAATGTGTTTGAGAATGCGTTTGAGAATGCGTTTGAGAATGTATTTGAGATTGGGGGCCAAGTCCTCGTTCTTTGAGGGCATCGGATAGGGTTTGGCAATGAACGGGACAATCAAAGGCTTTACCGGTCATGGCCTGAGTATAGGTGAAATCTCGATATTCGAGACAAAATCGGTCCCAAGCGGCCATCTGCAAGACTCCCAAACGGCTGAGGAGTTCTACGAGCAAGTCTGTGAGCCAGGCGTTGAGGGGAATGCGAACGTAAACCCGTTTCCCGAAATAACGACAGAGTTCACTGATGGCGCGATCGAGGGTATAGGGTTCGGTTCCCAGGATATAGTGACGACGTTCTCCGGGAGGATGTCCGATGAGGTAGTGAACCACTTCGGCGATATCCTGGGCGTGAATAAAGTGAAAACTTCCGTGGATACTGATAAAGCGAGCCAGGTTGAGCCATTTGATGGCTTCAGGTAACCCGGCGGATACATGGGAATAGGGTTTGTTCTCGTCGCCACCGAGGACAATGGTGGGAAAGAGAACCGTGAGGCGATCGCTCATGGGGAGCCGGTGCAGTTGATTGAGACAATCATACTTGGAGCGGATATAGTCAGTTCCCATGTGAGCGGCGGCCCGCAGAATCTCCCCGTCGCGATCGAGTAGGCTGGCGGTGGAGAAGTAAATCACCTGTTCACACACCTCGGGGTTAAGCAGGTGCATGAGCATACAGGTTTTGGTGACATTAATGTCAAAGGTTTCCCGAGAGCCTCCCCAGGCGGCGGCGGCCAGAATCGCACAGTCGATGGTCTCTAGGATATCTTTGAAGCGATGAATCTCCCGTAAGTCCCCCTCAAGCACATGAATCCCCGATCGCCGCTCAAGGTCTAAGTTTAGCTTCTGGCGATCGCGTACGAACAAAAACAACTCGCAATCACATTGAGCAATCAGAGTGTCAGCAATATAGTGACCAATACAGCCACTGGCTCCGGTGAGGAGGACTCGTTTCATCAGACAAGAAAATAGATTGAGAAACGACACGAAGATCTAGCACTATCTCGCCGAGGGAACGGCGAGATAGGCTCCTAAGCCTTGGCTAAGAGCTGATCTGCTTGTTTAGCGGTTTCAAAGAAGAACGCCACATTGTCCTCGGGGGTGTTGGGTAGGACACCGTGACCGAGGTTCAGGATATGTCCTCGATGACCGGCTTTACGGATTGTATCGAGAATGCGATCGCGAATAAAGTCTTTCGAGCCATATAAGACTCCGGGATCGAGGTTCCCCTGGACATGAATCCCGCTCCCCAACCGTTGACGAGCCTCAGCCATATCCACAGTCCAATCGACACTGACAATGTTCGCGCCAGATTGTCCCATACGTTCCAACAAGCCACCACTACCGGTAACCAGCAGAATTAGGGGGGTTTCGGGGTGAGTTTGCTTGACCTGTTCAAAGACCCGTTTCTGATAGGGCAGAGCAAAGGTATCGTAATCTTGGGGACTCAGTTGTCCGGCCCAGGAGTCGAACATCTGCACCACCTGAGCGCCGCAATCGATTTGATAGCGCACATAGGTGGCGATCGCATCGGAGAGCTTCTCAAGCAGGCGATGTAACATCGTCGGTTCCGAGAAGGCCATATTCTTAATCACCGAATAGGTCTTCGAGCCTTTTCCTTCCACCGCATAGGCGGCCAGAGTCCAAGGAGCGCCCACAAATCCCAACACAGCGGCTTCGTTTTTCACTTCCTGCCGCAAACTGGTCAAAATGGGTTTAATGAAGGGCAACGACTCATCAGGATTGAGGGGATGCAGGTTATTCACCTGTTCCATCGAGCGAATCGGCGGATCAATAATCGGCCCTTTCCCTTCCGCGATATCCATCTCGATGCCAATTCCCGGCAGAGGCGTGACAATATCCGAAAAGAGAATCACCCCATCGGGTTTGAAGGCCCGCCAGGGTTGCAGGGACACCTCGATCGCCACCTCAGGGATTTCAGAACGCTCCCGAAAACTGGGATATTTTTCACGCAGATCGCGATAGGCTTTCATATAACGTCCCGCTTGTCGCATCATCCAAACTGGGGGACGATCTAAGGCTTCACCTCGCGCCGCTCTCAAGAGGTAGGGAATCTCCGCTGAACCCGTCATTATTAACGCTTCCTTTGAAAAAAACAGTTTTAAATTGCCATCGCTTAGCTTACCACAGAAGGCAAGAGGCAAAAGAAGGGAACAGGGAACACCGGAACTGGGAACAGGGGGAGAAGAGAATAGGGAATAGGGAACAGGCAAGCTAG
>NZ_JAWOCL010000288.1:0-11896 GCF_046483825.1 Sodalinema sp. | reverse complement strand
CTGAAGTTTTTAGCCCTCTGATGAGGCGAAAATGCTAGATTACTAAGCAATTGGAGCTGGATTTATCGACGTACGCCTCATCCTCTGCAAGCCTGAATGGCGGCACTGGTAGGTTCTTTAGGTTTTCTTAAGAAAGCCAAATTAGATTATAAAGAAATAATTAAAATGTTTTCAGTTCTACTTTTTTTGTATCACTTGTAGCAAAAAATATCGGCAAGTTCGACTCCTAAACCTCCGTTTCCAGGAAAAGCAATGGAGTCTAATGGGCGATCGCCCTCCGCAAGCAAATCTCTATTTTGTATCCTAACTTGCATTTCATCTCTAGCAAGCAATGTTATCATCAGGACTGAGTCGATAATAGATAAGAGAGAACGGCTCTCTTAGGCTCCGCTATCGTTTCTACGAGAATTTACGGAAATCGCTTCATTCCTTTTGTCTTGAAACCATCATGAACGACTGTCAGACTGCTGTTGTCCGTGACCCCGAACCACCTCACCTACTCGACACCACCCTCCGGGATGGCGAACAAATGGCCGGGGTGGCCTTAACGCGAGACGAGAAAGTGGCGATCGCCCGCTTACTCGATGCCATTGGCGTGCCCGAAATCGAAGTCGGAATCCCGGCTATGGGAGGCGACGAAGCCCTAGCCATCAGCACTCTCGTCAACAGCGATCTCAACGCTGAACTCCTAGGATGGAACCGAGCCGTCATTTCGGATCTAGCTGCTTCCTTTAATTGCGGCTTGCAACGGGTGCATATTTCCCTCCCCGTCTCCGACGTGCAAATTGCGGCCAAATTTGGCGGCGATCGCCAACGGCTTTGGCAACAATTACACGAGAGTCTTCGCTTTGCCCGCGATCGCAGCCGCTTTATCTCCGTCGGAGCAGAAGATGCCTCCCGAGCCGATCCCGACTTACTCCTAGCCGTAGCTCAAACCGCTCAACACCTAGGAGCGCAACGGTTTCGCTTCTGTGACACCGTCGGCATCCTCGATCCCTTCGAGACGATGCACCAGGTTCAGCGTCTCGTGCATCATCTCCAGATTCCCGTTGAAGTGCATACCCACGACGATTTGGGCATGGCCACCGCCAACGCCCTGGCCGGATTGCGGGCCGGGGCCAGCGTCGTTGATGTCACCGTCAATGGGATCGGCGAGCGGGCCGGAAATGCCGCCCTCGAAGAAGTCGTCATGGCCATGCGTCGCCTGCAAGGTTGGGATTTCGGCATTGATAGCCGTCAACTGCTGTTACTGTCGCGACAGGTTCATCAATGGATGGCTGGGGGAACCCTCCCTCCCTGGAAGGCGATCGTGGGCGACAATGCCTTCGCCCACGAAGCCGGGATTCACGCCGACGCTATCCTCAAAAATCCCCAAACCTATGAACCCTTTCCCCCCCAATGGTTGGGGGCTGAACATCAAGTTCGCATTGGCAAACATTCCGGGCGACGGGCCATCGCCGCCTGTTTAGCCGCCGAACCAAGGTTTGATCCCGGTTGGGGCGATCAAGGGCTTCTCGATGCTGTACGAGTGCGGGCGATCGAACTCAAACGCGGCTTAGCCGTCGAAGAAGTCTTAGCCCTCGCCGCATCATCCGCCCCCCAAACCTTTCCCTCGTAAACCTTCTACCGAAGGCTCACGAGGGAAGGTTAACAGCCATCTCTGGCCGTAATCGAGATCTAATCGACGCCGATCATGACATGACCCGCTTTAATGACAGCGTATGCTTCTTTCCCTTGAGTTAACTCCAATTTTTCAGCCGAGGTTTTCGTCACCATGGCGGTAATTTCAACCCCTGGATTGATCTCCAACGTGACTTCAGCGTTGACGGTCCCCAAATGGATATGTTTGACCGTTCCTTTCAAGATATTGCGTGCCGTGAGTTGCATGACGTTTTTGAGGTTTAATAAGTGGTCATTCGGGCTACCTTTGTTATAGCCTATAATCCTCAAAAACCAAATTTCTTTTGTCAAGAAAATAAAACATTTACAACCAACAAAACCTCGCTATTTTTAGATTTATTTTTAAAAATTCGTCTCTTTTTTAGACGATTTATTTTGAGAAAAACTGCCTATCCTTAGTCTTTAAGCACTTATCATGGCCTACCGCGACGATTCATTCTATCCCAGTTGTCAGAAATGCCCCGAGACCTGTTTTCCCCAGGACTTATCCGGATTAGCGTACAACTCCTGCAAAGGCGATCGCCGATCATCGAACCTCCAGATACTTCACCTGAACTGGCTTCCCGTCGGATCAAACTGTTCCCACCACCAGGGTTATCCCCAGCCCAATCAACAACCGCCCACACAACATCCCCTAGGAAACAGCCTCAACATTGCCTCAACCCTCGTCATTTGGGAAGGATGTAACCTCCTGACTCAACGACAGGATATCCCCTGGACTTGGCAAGCCGGTCGCTGGACCTATTGCAAACCCGTAAAACGAGGACGAGGGGAATTACAATTTTGGCTAACCGGGGATCAGGGACAAGAAACAACCGCCTCTGACATCACCCAGTTTGACATTCGTGCCGCCTGTTTACATCTCATTTATGCCGCCCAAGCCACTCAATTAGCCCAGCCCTGGCAGGAAACATTTTCTTTGAGCGATCGCGACCTGGCCGCCTATGTGGGACTGCAACGACGACGCGACCTAAACCAACAAGACAAAATCAACCTACTCGAACGCTTAGTGCAACAAGTTAGTCGTCTCTCCGTCGCCATCCGTTGGCTGCAACAGGGCGATATCCCCGCCTTTGAAGAAGCCGAACATCCCCTTTGGGAATTAGTTGATCGTCAAGATCACCAAACCCCCGGTTTCACCGTTACCATTCGTCCCGGACTCTGGGCGCGTCATTTCCTCAACCCCCACGGCCAACAACAAGGACAAGGCTTTTATCAAACCACCAGCATTGAGCGAGATTGGATTGAACTGGCCTTTCGCAACTGGCAACAACATCCCGGAATGGTGCGATCGCTCTTCTGGCTCATCTTTAAACTCCGCTTTGGCCGCCAAAGTCCCCTACGAGTCTCCACCCTGATGACCATCGCCTATGGCCCAGCTAAACTTGACCGAGCCGAAGGCGATCGCGACACCCGCAAACGCCTCATTCGCACCTTCGAGCGAGACTTAGAACTCCTCGCCGAAGCCGGACTCACCCCCCAATTCGACCCTAAAACCTATCCCCTAGACATTCGTCCTCTCTGGGCCAAACTGCAAGCACTCCCCGACGACGACGATCCCGGTAGTTTTTGGATGTCCCAAAGCGAGAGCGATCGCGCCCTACTTGACTTCGCCCCCCGAGGAAAATGGAAACGCCTCAAAAAAGCCCGCTTCTGCGGCTTCAGTTCCTCCCCAGTGACTCATCAGTGACTCATCAATAGCCCAACCATCGCCCAAACTCCCCCAACCAATGGCTTAGCGATTTTTCAACAACAACAACCGTGACGGTAACAAGCCCACAGAC
This sequence comes from Sodalinema sp., assembly GCF_046483825.1. Lineage (NCBI taxonomy): Bacteria > Bacillati > Cyanobacteriota > Cyanophyceae > Oscillatoriales > Oscillatoriaceae > Sodalinema > Sodalinema sp. The sequence goes on along the minus strand of NZ_JAWOCL010000288.1, from coordinate 8,432 downwards.
CAAGGAAACGGACGGGATTTTAACCGGTTCCACTTCTCCTTAAACACCTCCGCCCGTAAATGGTAATCCTGAGGAGTCTCAGGAGGAGTTCCTAACTTGAGATAAAGGGTTTGCCGATGAGGGGTTTCACTACTCCCCGCGATCCAAGCCGGGAAACGATTAGACCCCTCTAAACTGTCCAAAAACGCAATATGATGAGCGCGAATCCCCACATGGGTTTGCAGCGGCGACACCAATTCCTCCGTTTCCAGCGTACAATTCCAATCCAACGCCCGAATTTTATGAGTTGCCAAGGGTTCGAGGCGAGAATAGTTCTTACATCCCGTCAACTGAGCCACCGTTAAGTTTCCGGGAGCATCAAAAATCCCTTGTTTATCCCCCTGGGCCATCATCTTTCCTTGAGAAAGAACCAACAGTTGTGGACAAAGGCGATAGGCTTCCTCTAAATTGTGACTCACAAATAACGTTAAGCCTCGATAATCCGCTAGAGTTTGACTCAATTGGGTTTCTAAAGCACTGCGTAAATGAGCATCCAGGGCTGAAAAAGGTTCATCGAGGAGTAATAGATCGGGTTCCGGGGCCAAGGCCCGGGCCAGGGCCACTCGTTGCTGTTGGCCCCCCGAGAGTTGATGGGGATAGCGATCGCCCAACCCCGCCAGTTGCATCTGATCCAACTGTTGCGCGACTCGGCGACGTCTCTCAGTTTTCCCACCCTGTTTCAAGCCATAGGCGATATTTTGCCCAACCGTCAGATGGGGAAAAAGAGCATAATTTTGGAACACAAATCCCACCCGGCGATCGCGACTGGGGAGATTAATTCCTCGTCGAGACTCATAGAGAACCCGGTCATTCAACATAATCATTCCAGAATCCGGGCCATCAATCCCCGCAATACAGCGTAGGGTCAAACTTTTCCCCGATCCCGAACTTCCCAACAGTCCCAACGGATCATCATCAACATTAAAGTCAACATCGAGACAATAATTAGGGAGTTTTTTTTGAATGCGAACCCTCAAAGACATGATGGTAATTTATTCTAAATATAATTGAAGGTTTTACCGTGTCGTCTTATCCTCTAATGTTCTCACCCAATAGAGAAACATAAACGCGATCGCCGTAATAATCACCACCATACTATTGGCCCGACCATAATCTCTCGACTCCACCGCATCATAAATCGCCAGAGGTAACGTTTGAGTCCGTCCGGGGATACTTCCGGCCACCATCAACGTCGCCCCAAACTCCCCCAAACTTCTCGCCACACTAAGACTAAATCCCGCTAAAATCCCTCGATAGGCCAGAGGGAGCGTAATCCGCCAGAGAATCTCCCCTTCCGTCGATCCCAGGGTTCGGGCCGCCGCTTCGAGTTCTGGGTTAACACTGGCGATCGCCGCCCGCGTTGACTCAACCATCAACGGTAACGCCACCACTCCCGACGCAATGGCCGCCGCCTGCCAAGTAAACAAAATATCGACCCCAAACCACTCTCGCAGCGGACTTCCCCGGCCCAACGCCAACAGCAGGCCATACCCCACCACACTCGGCGGTAACACCAGCGGTAAATTTAACAACGTCGAGACAAATAATTGTCCTGGAAAGCGAGTTTTCGCCAAAAAAATACCCAAGCCTAAACCGAGTATCAAAATGACACCACTAGCGGCCAGGGTAACCTGTAACGAGAGAAGAGAAGGCTGCCAAATCATCGAGTTGAGTCATTATCCGGGAGAACAAACCCATAGCGTTCCATGAGCGGCCGTCCTTTATCCCCATTCACAAACGCCGCAAACTCTTTCGCCAACTCAGGATGGGGAGCATTTTTCGGCACAGCCAGCATTTGTTCTAGGGGGTTATGGAGACTCTCGGGAAGTAGCACCCATTGTCCCGGTTTCTCCACACTAATCGAGAGAGCGGCGATCGCCACATCCACATTGCCCGTCATCGCATATTGCTGAGTCTGACTGATATTTTCCCCCAAAATCAGTTTAGGTTGTAATTCCTCCCAAATCCCCGCCGTTTGCAGCGCTTCTCGGGCGGCCGTTCCATAGGGCGCATGATTGGGGTTGGCGATCGCCACCCGAGTCACCTCCGGTTTGAGTAAATCCTCAAGCTGGTTAATCTCTAGGGAACCCTCCTCCCGTTGCCAGAGGGTAATTCGTCCCACACCATAGAGCGCCTTCGTTTCTCGAAATACTAAACCCTCTTGATCTAAATCTTCCACAAATTGGCGATTCGCGGCAGCAAACAAATCCACCGGCGCACCCCGTGCAATTTGCTGGGCAAGTTGTCCCGTTGATCCCAGATTAAAGACTACCTGATGTCCCGTTTCTTGCTCCCAGAGTTGACCAATTTTTGGAAAAACATCCTTAAGATCTGAAGCCGCAGAAACCGTAATCGTGACCGACGAAGAACTTGAGTCAGTCGAGGATACCAACGGACGCAGCGCCGAGAGGCTGACCGCCATCAGTAGTCCCAGAACTGTCAAGCCAAAAAACCATGACAGTCTATTCATTATTCGTGTTGGTAAAATTTTGATAGAGACAGTTTAAAGGATTCTCCAACCGACAACGGTGTAACACCACACAAATTGTCTAAAATTAGTTTTGATCATTATAAGATGCCCCTCATGCCCCAACTCTATCTAATTCGTCATGGAATTGCCGCCGATCGCAGTCCCCAAACCTATCCCGACGACAGCCAACGGCCCCTCACCGACGCTGGAGTCAAAAAAACCCGTAAAATCGCCAAACGGCTCGCAGAACTCAATCTACAGTTCGACTATCTCCTCACCAGTCCCCTCGTGCGCGCCCAACAAACCGCCGAAATTTTAGTAAACGCCAAACTGAGTCCAAAACCCGAGATTTCCGCCGCCCTCGCCCCCGCTGGCGAGTTGCAGGATTGGCTAAATTGGTACAATGCTACCCCCAAAACAGGCAAAAACGGCGAGGTAGCGATCGCCGTCGTTGGACATCAACCCGATCTCGGCCATTGGGCTGAACAGCTCATTTGGGGAGAGAGTCGCGGTCAACTTATTGTCAAAAAAGCTGGAGTCATTGGAGTAGAGCTCCCTGATGACGGGGATATCATTGGCCAGAGTCAACTGTTTTGGCTCGTTCCCCCGCGATTATTGCTGTAGAAACAAGCATCACATCCAGGGCGATCGCCCATCAATAAGACCCTTAGCATAACTAATGGCTTGGTCCTCAGAGGCGTGACCCTCTCCCTGACCCTTCACCTCATCCCCATGGGGATCGATGACCGTCGCCCACCACCAGGCGCGACTATAGCGTGGAATAATCAAATGTCCTTTATAGACTTGGCTTTGGGGTTGCGTATCGGTTAAAACCCGATCGCCTCCCGACAGAGAAGATGTTGCAATCATGATCTTGGGGTCTCCCAGAAACAGACGTCATCCGAGCAACGGAAGATTCACCCTCGTTACTCCCATTATGTCGCGAGTTTTACAGATTCTATACCTTTTTGTTACATCCGCAACATTTTGTCCCCAACGTACACCCCGCATCAGAGACAACAAACCCGTAACAGTCAGGGAGACGATACTATAGATCGACGATCAACAACAGGCAAACGTTCCCTGAAGCGGGGAACAGCCGCCGACCAGGGGAGTTAGACTAGGATGCCGGCCAAACACACCACCACACTGCGAGAACGCTTCAACATCTCAAAATGGGCAATTCAGCATCGGGTGTTGACCGTCGCCATTTGGCTGGCGATCGCCGTGGCGGGACTCTTCGCCTACACCTCCCTAAAATACGCCCTCTTTCCCGACATCACCTTTCCCGTCGTTGTCATCAACGCCTCGGGCGACCAAAACACCGCCCTAGCCACCGAAGACCAACTAGCCGAACCCATCGAAGCCCAACTTCGAGATCTCCCCGGCCTCGACAACATCCAAGCCAGCATCTATCCCGGACGAACCGTCATCAGCGTCCTCTTCAAAGTGGGCGTTAACCCGACCCCCGCCAGCCAAGCCGTCCGCGATCGCCTCGACCAACTACAACTGGCCAACTCCGCCGAAATCGAGGTCATTCCCCTCAACCTCAACGAATCCGCCGCCATCAGTTACGCCCTCCGGCCCAACCCCAACACTAGCCCCAACACTAGCCTAGACGCGATCGCCCGCCTCAGCCGCGATCGCCTCATTCCCCAACTCGAACAACTCCCCGGCGTCCTGCGAGTCGACCTCCTCGGCGACGCCAAACTCCCCCAAACCGACCGTCCCGAAATTCTCGACGACGACATCACCCTCAACGCCCCCACCCTGATTCGCTTCGCCGCCGACAACGCCCTCGCCCTACAAGTCATCAAACAAGGAGACGCCAACACCCTCGATGTCGTCAATCAAGTCGAAACCACCATCACCGAGTGGGGCCAAGACTATCCCGACATTCAATTCGACCTCGCCGCCAGCCAAGCCGACTTCATCCGCGAAGCCACCCAAGCCACCATCGACACCCTCTGGGTTGCCATCATCCTGGCCGTTATCGTCATCTTCGCCTTTCTGCGGAACCTATCCGCCACCCTCATCACCGCCCTGGCCATTCCCATCTCCCTCCTGGGAACCTTCATCGTCATGGCCATCTATGACTTCAACCTCGAAACCATCACCCTGCTGGCCCTGGCCCTAACCATCGGAATCATCGTCGATGACGCCATTGTCGAAGTCGAGAACATCGCCCGTCACATCGAAGACGGACAACCCCCTCGCGAAGCCGCCATCGCCGCCACCAACGAAATTGGCCTCACCGTCTCCGCCTCCACCCTCACCATCGTCGCCGTCTTTCTCCCCGTCGCCTTCATGGGGGGAACCGTCGGTCAATTCTTCAAACCCTTCGGCCTCACCGTCTCCGCCGCCGTTCTCATCTCCCTCCTCGTCGCCCGGACCCTCTCCCCCGTCCTCGCCGTCTATTGGCTAAAAGCCAAACCTCGCCGCGATCGCCCCAGTTCCCCCTCCCCCAACCTTCTCGATCGCCTCTACCTTCCCCTACTCCGCAAAGCCCTCACCCATCCCTGGCTAACCCTCGCCATCGCCATCGGAAGCCTCATCGCCGGAATCGCCCTCATTCCCCTCATTCCCAAAGGCTTCATTCCCCAACTCGATCGCGGCGAGTTCAACATTCTCTACACCGCCCCCCTTCCCGAATTTCCCAACCCTGGCGACGAATCCCCGGACTTTGACAGTACCAGCCCACAATTTCCTGGCGTGTATCCCGACTTCGACCCCAACACCGCCGAAGACTTCGACCTAGCCTTCAATCCCCGCATCAGGATTCTCAACAGCGCCCAAGACATCGCCACCGACCTCGAAACCGTCGTCCGCGACCATCCCGACGTCGAATCCGTCTATACCCTAATTGGCTATCGTGGCGAACCCAATCGCGGTCGTATCACCGTCAAACTACGACGCGATCGCCGCCAAGACACCGCCAGCGTCCAACAAGACCTCCGCGATCGCCTACCCCGGCCCCAAGGAACCCGCATCAGCGTCGAAGACATCCAATTCGTCGAAATCGGCGACAGCAAACCCCTACAAATCGCCCTCCTCGGCGAGAACCTCGTGCAACTCAACCAAACCGCCCGAGAGATTACCGCTGCGATCGAGGATCTACCGGGCCTCATCGACATTGAAACCAGCGCCAGCGACCCCAACGAAGAGATCACCACCATCCGCCGCAAATCCGGGGAACGGGTAGCCTACGTCGAAGCCAACCTCAGTCAAGGCCAGGCCCTCGGCGATGCTACCGATGACGTCGTGGCGATCGCCCAACCCCTTCTCCCCGACGGCGTTCACCTCGACCTCGGCGGCGACGCCCAAAACGCCGCCAGCGTCTTCCGTAGCTTTGGCGGAACCCTAGCCCTCTCCGTCACCTGTATGTTGTTGGTGTTAATTCTGCCCTTCGGCCGCCTCTTAGAACCCCTCGTCGTCGGCTTATCCCTTCCCCTGGCGATCGTGGGCGCCTTACTCGCCCTACTGATTACCCAAAGTGACTTTGGCATGATTTCCCTCATTGGAACCATCTTCCTTCTGGGACTCTTAGACAAAAATGCCCTCCTGTTAATGGACTATGCCAACCAACTTCGCAAAGCCGGAAAACCCCGATTTGAAGCCCTATTAGAAACCGGAACCGTCCGCTTTCGTCCCATCGTCATGACCACCGCCTCCACCGTTTTAGGAATGTTACCCATCGCCATCGGTTGGGGCGCCGGATCTGAATTACGCCAACCCATGGCCGTCGCCATTATTGGTGGCTTAATCACCTCAAGTTTATTAAGTTTAGTCGTCGTTCCCGTCCTCTATGGACTCTTAGAAGATGGCTGGTCAAAACTACGTCGAACAGGCAAATAACCCCAAATCAACCCATCCCAATCGTCCATTCCAACCCGCAGGAGCGAAAAATGTTTCACCCCCACAATGTTTTTCCCCTCTTGGGAGGGGTGCCCGAAGGGCGGGGTGGGTTATCCAGTATTCCCTATCCCCTGTTCCCCCCTCTTGCCTCTTGCCTCTTGCCTTTTGCCTTCTCTTCCCCTGTTCCCTGTTCCCTGTTCCCTGTTCCCTTCTTTTGCCTCTTGCCTCTTGCCTCTTGCCTCTTGCCTTCTCCCTAAGATTTACACAAAAAATCAAAATCTTTATGAATATGCTCAATCACCTTAATTGGGCTTTCCTCCGGCAAAATCTTTTGATAATAAATCCGAGCAATATCCTCAAAAACCGGCGCAACTTGGGGCTTGCCAAATTGCTGAGACCAGTCAAACACACGATAGCGAACACTGTGATAAAATTCAGAAACAGCCTTCTTAGACCCCTTATCGAGAATTTTGAGAATCTTTTTTATTTTTCCATGATCAGGAATAACATCTTCAGGACTCTTTAAAAGCTCATCTAAAACCACCTGGTCTTTTTCCGAAAAACCGCCTTTTTGGGCTGGAGATGGCTTTTGTAACGTCCAAACAAAGCTAAAAAGGGCAAACAGAATCAAGAAGTTACGCACTACAAGTTTGATCCCAAAAATAATCTAAACCTTATCCTAACAAGACCTTCGGCAAAACCCCAGCCATGCACCCAAAAATAGACCCAGTCCTGCTCAGTCTCGCCAGCCTCCCCCTGCTGCTGGCGAGTTGCACCCCCAGTCCATCTCCAGAACCCTCTCGGGAACCCTCTCCCGAAACCTCTTCCGAAACCTCCTCCTCGGGAGCCACATCAGCCCCCCCGAACCCACCGCAACTATCCCTAGCCGATCGAGATCCTGAGGTTCAGCAACAGGTACAAGAGTATATCAACCGTCTCGCTCGTCAGGGGTTCGATCCTCAGCAACAGGGAGTTTGGCTACAAACCGACGATGAACTATTAGCCAACATTGGCGGAACCGTTCCCCTTCCGGCGGCCTCCCTCACCAAACTGGCCACCACCCTAGCCGCCTTACGTCAGTTGGGGGTTAATCATCGCTTCTCGACCCAGTTTTTCCCCCAAGGAGAGGTACAAGATGGCGTCTTAGAAGGGGATTTATGGGTAGTCGGCGCCATGAATCCTCTCTTTGTCTGGGAAGAAGCGATCGCCGTGGCCAACCAACTCACAGAAGCCGGATTACAACAAGTTAACGGCGATTTAATTATCGTCGGCGACTTCTTCATGAACTTTGAGGAAGACTCCCTTCTCTCCGGCGAACTCCTCAAACAAGGACTCAACGCTCGTCTTTGGACCTCAGAAGCCGAAATTCAATATCGAACCCTTCCCCCAGACACACCACGGCCCGAAATTGAAATTTCAGGCCAAGTTCGTTACCGTTCCGAACCTCCCCCAGAGTTCGAACCCTGGCTGAACCATCAATCCCCCCCACTCTCCCAAGTCTTAAAACTGATGAATCGCTATAGTAACAATGCGATCGCCCATATCCTAGCCAACGCCGTCGGAGGGGCCGCCGCCGTTCGCCAAGAGGTTATCACCGCCACCGCAATCCCCGAACGAGAAATTCAACTGGTGAACGGTTCAGGATTAGGACGAGAAAACCAAATGTCACCGCGAACCGTAATTCGCATTTATCAAGCCATTGAACGAGAATTATCTCCCCACGGCTTAACCCTCGGCGATGTCGTGGCGATCGCCGGAGAACCCGAAGGAATTTTAACCGTTCGTCCCCTTCCCCCCCGTGCTATCTTAAAGTCTGGAAGCCTCAATGCGGTGAGTACCCTTTCAGGAGTTTTACCCACCCAAAACAAAGGCAAAGTTTGGTTTTCCATCTTAAACAGTGGCGGCGACATTGAAATTTTACGAGCCGAACAAGAGCGATTCCTAAACACATTAGAAACCCAATAAAAATAAGACAAAAAACGGTAGGGTGCGTCCCGGCTTGCAACCCTTTTTGGCTTCGACCAACACCCTAAAAACTGCCGGAACGCACCGCGTTTGGATTCTAAAC